>JBNMJF010000163.1:0-4896 GCA_050873665.1 Helicobacteraceae bacterium | reverse complement strand
ATTTTCATAGCGCACGGTTACTTGAGATTTGCCATCGGGGCGCAAAAATGGCAGTGTGCCGTCTTTGCGCTTGGCTGCTAAGCCCTCTGTTAGGCGATGAGAGAGCCAAATAGGCAGTGGCATAAGGCTAGGCGTCTCACGACACGCATAGCCAAACATAAGCCCTTGGTCTCCCGCGCCTATCTCGCCGTCCTCTCTATCCACGCCTTGATTTATGTCAGGGCTTTGCTCACCTATGCCATTTAGCACCGCACAGGATTTGTAGTCAAAGCCATAGAGCGCGTCTGTGTAGCCAATGTCTTGCACCACTTCACGCGCAATGTCCTGCATAGGCGCGTAAATGCTCGTTTTTAGCTCCCCTGCGATGACGCAAAAGCCATTGCTAAGCAGTGTCTCACACGCCACACGCGCCTTTTTATCACGCGCGATTATGTAGTCTAGCACTGCATCGCTGATTTGGTCAGCCATTTTGTCTGGGTGTCCCTCTGTAACGGATTCTGAAGTAAAGAGATAAGATTTTGTTGCCATTTGATTTGCCTTTTTGTTGATTTTTTTAAAAAATATAAGCGCAATTCTATCACTAAAAACTTAAATTTACATTATGTTTTTTAAATTTTTTGGTGAAATTTGTGGCAATGCTAAAATTGCACACAAAGCAAAACTATAAACCCTTTAAAATCACGCAAGGTGTGGCGTTTTGTTTTTTAGCGCGACTGCATTCCGCACTAAAAAATGCCTTTGCTTCGCCTATCTCGCCTCGAATCTTAAAGACGCTTAAAAGCGCGTTGCACGAGATGGATTCGCCACTTGCGCAAGAAATCTTTAGCTTATCTTTAATAAGCGCAATCTCGCTAATTGATAGCAGTAGCTCCACCTCATCGATTTTTAGCGCACTTAGCGCATCACTACTAATCGCGCCCAAATACTCACTCGCAGTGGCATCATCGCCGTTGTTTGCGAAAATCAGCGAATTAAAAAAACACGACATAACCCGCCCCTTGCCGTTATTACACGCCTTTTTGTAATGCGCAGTCGCCAAATCTCTCTTTTCCTGCACGGCGTAGATTCGCCCCAAATCCTCGCATTTTTGCAAGTCGCGCGAATCGCATTGCACTTGTAGCTGTGGCAGTGGCTGATTTAGCTTGGAGGCGTCAAAAAATGATTTTGCTCGTGGAGTGGATTTATTTAAAATGCGCGAATCTTGCGGATTTTGCGTTAGATTCACCGAATCTATCACATTAGGCGAATCCACCAAGTTTGCCGAATCTGCCGAATCCTTTGGCTGAATCGTAGGCACATTTGGCAAATCTGTGGCTAAATTATGCGAATCGCTCGGCGTTTGCGCTTTCATCGTAGGCGAAACTAATAATTTTTGCGAATCTTTAGTGCGATTCGCGGATTTTTGCGTGGATTGAGTGGTTTTAGGATTAGTGGATTTTGCATTTGATTTAGGCGTGGGCTTAGTCTTTTGTTTAGGCTTTGTGGCGATTTGTGGCGTGGATTTGGCTACTTTTGGTAAATCTAGCGCATTTTGATTTGCGATAGATTCGCCACTAGCCACGCTTTCATCAATGATTTCATCATCATAAACGACTTCCGCACAACCCACAAAAAACGCCACAAGCGCAATATACATAAGGATTCTCATCGCCCTACCCTATTTTGTAAGAATCCCAAAAATCGCGCTTAGCACTCACATACTGCGTAAAATCGTGCAACCTAACGCACTTCCTCTCCAGCACTCTGTGCCAAAATATGTTTTCATCTCGCTCATTTCGCCACGCATTTTAAATATGCTTTGCAAGGTGTTGCACGAGCCTTCATCGCCCTTTGTGCAGGACATTTTTAGGCTTCGTTTGACTGATGCGACTTTGCCTGTGGATAGGCGCAATTCCATACTGCCGACTTTTTTGGTGCGCAACGCACTCTCATCAATCATATTTGCATAATGCTGTGCAATGTCGCTATCGCCGTCATTTGCGTAGATTTGCGATAGGAAAAAGCACGATAACGCAGAGCCGTTGCCATTATCACAAGCGCGTTCGTAATAGGCTACCGCAGAGCTGAGATTGCCACGCAAAGCGTAGATTCGCCCTAAATCCTCGCATTTTTGGATATTGCCATTATTTTCGCATTGCGCTTTTAGCTTGGCGGTGGATTGCGTAAGCCCTTTAAAGCCTTTGCCACGAATCTTTTGGCGACTAACACTTGCTTTGCTTGTGCTACTTGGCGCACTTGGCACTATCGCAGGGCGCGAATCTCTCGCCACTTTGGGCGAATCTATGCTTTTTGGCTCGGCTTTTGGCATTGGCGATTGCTCTTTTTCAAGCACCGATAAGATAGTGCTTAAATCTGCGTCCTTGCCCAAATTGTGCTTAAACACCATTCCTTTGTATTCAAATGTGTTATCATCAATTTTAGTGATACCTTGCGCATCTGCCTTTGCTGTGGCTTGTGGCGCAGGTTTTGTCGCGGGTTTTGGCGCAGGTTGTGGAGCTGGTGCAGGTGCGGGTTGCGCTACTTTTTGTGGCTCTTGTTGCGTTTGTTGCTCCTCCTCTGCTACTTCGATTTCCTCATCGGTATATTCCTCTTCTATCGCGTCATCGCCACTAGCAACGGAGTCGTCTTCCTCTTCGATTATTTCCTCAATGATTTCTTCTTCATCATCTGCGGTGGGTTTGCTTTCTGTGGCTTGTGGCTTTTTTGCTTCTGGCTGTTTGCTTAAAGCACTCGCAAGTTCCACTACTTCCTCATCTGCCTCTTCTTGTGCGTATTCCTCATCGTAGAATGTAGAGTCGGAATAATCATCGACATATTCCAAGTCCGCACAGCCGACTACAAATGCGCCAAATGCTCCAATAAGCAAGGCGTAAAATAACATTCTTATCATAAATTCCTCCTAAGATTCATAGTATATCGGGCAAATGCGTTCAAATCACAAATTTTGTGAATCCCTCAACGCTACCTATTTCACTTCTTTTTCTTTTTATTCTTATCGTCCGCTGGTGGCGGGGGCGGTGGATTATCCGTGTCAATCATTAGGCGAATCTCGCCATATATCAGCTGTGGGCTTGTGTAGCCGACTTGATTCGCCTTTACTCTGCCACCCTGTTCTAAGATAAACTTCGCATTTAGCTTGTCCGCCAAATCCTCGCTTAGCTTATATGGGATAATCTTATCGTCCCGCGCGGCGATAATTGTGATATGCTTGATATTTTTGCTTAAGGTGCTGTAGTCTAGCAGAGCCGTCGTGAATGTCTTAATCGCATTGGCATTTTGTGCGCTACCAGCGGAATTTAGTGGCTTGTCGAATCCTCCCACAAGCACCACACCGCCGACTTTATGTCCGCTCTCTTCGATAAATTTTAGCGTAGCCACGCCACCTATGCCGTGCGTTACGAAATATGTCTTTTCATTGACTTGCCCTGCGACTTCTTTGATTTTGTCTTTCCACGCTTGGAGAGTGGGCGGAGTGGGCAAATCTAGGATTTCGATATTTTCTGCTTTGATTTCCTTGCCTACCTCGCTACTTAGCTCACTCTTTAGCCACGGATACCAAAAACTCTCGCTATTTGCGCCAAATCCGTGAATGATATAGATTTTCGTGCCATTTGCAAAAAGCCCCGTAAAGGCGAACAAACAAGCCAAAAATAGGATTTTTTTCATCATCGCTAACCTCCATTTATGAAATTTATAGCAGCGATTGTAGCGAAAATTGCTTTAAAAATATTTAGGATAAAATGCGCTTCATTTTGACATTTGGAGCGTTTATGTGGATTGGAATAATTAGCACAATTATTGCGATGATAATGCTTGTGTGGGTGGTGAATCTCTCGTTGCTGTGGGCGTTTGTGGTGGGTGGCGTCATCATTGCTTTTATTGTGCTTTTCGCGCAAACAAGCAAGGTAGATGAGCGCATAACAATGCTAGAAATCAGCAATCAACGGCTACTCTCACGCATCGATTCAATGATGGACAAAATAGAAAGCAAAAATTTGGCGAATCTAACGAAAGATTCGCCAAAAAGCGTTGAATCTAGTGCCGAATCTAAAAAGGTGGAATTTCGCGCCCACATAAACGAATCGCCCACAAAACCACGCGAATCTACATTTCAATCATTTGAATCGCCACGATTTAGAGCCGAATCTATTAAAGCCGAATCTGCTGAATCTACGCAATCCAAAACCACCACCAATTCGCCACAGCACATAAATGCCACGAATCCCACAAACAGCGCAAATCCCACAAACGGCGCATTTTCTTTCGAGCAGTTTTTGGCACAAAAGGCGATGATTATCTTAGGTGGGATTTTCTTTGTGTTAGCGGCGTATTTCTGCATAAATACGCTATCGAGCATAATTTCCTAACGCCACAAGTCCGCATAGCAGGGGCTATGTGCTTTGGCGCACTCAATTGTCGCGTTCAAGGTGTTTTTCGTGGATACAAACTCATTTAGTTCGCTAGGCAAAATCGCGCTATTTGTCTTTATGGGCGTGGCATTTATAGGCATTGCAGCGCTCTATAATAGATTTGTGCTAAAGTGCGAATCGCGGTAGATTCGCGCAATTTTCGTCATTGCGAGAATCGCGTAGCGATTCGTGGCAATCCAAACAAATCAAATAAAAAATCCTTATAAAAGTTTTTGCTACTTTTTGCTTTTGCAAAAAGTAGAATCTCTCTCTAACCCCTAGACTCTAATCAACCAGCGAGGTTAGAATCTTAAATCACTCAAACTTTGAAATAAAATATAAATCCTCAATTTTTATGCTACAATTTCGCCTTATGGATTCGCTGTTGTTGCTTTGGCGAATCTATAAAAAATTCAAATAAAAAGGAGAAAATTATGCAACAAAATTTCACAAATAGGGGGGGGGCAGAATAGGTTAAAGGCAGATT
>JBNMJF010000162.1:0-4902 GCA_050873665.1 Helicobacteraceae bacterium | reverse complement strand
GACAATGTGGTGGGTATGATTCACATACGCGATTTGCTTCAGGCAACTATTAGCAAGGATAATAAGAGGGATTTATCAAAGCTCGTGCGGGAGCTAATCATCGTGCCTGAATCAAGCTCCATTTCCAATGTGCTAATGAAAATGAATAAACAGCAGATTCACACCGCGCTAGTGGTTGATGAATACGGCGGGACGGCTGGATTACTCACAATGGAGGACATTATCGAGGAGATTATGGGTGGTATTTCCGATGAGCACGATAAAAAGACGCAGGACATTAAGGAAATCGATTCGCATACTTTTGAAGTCGATGGAATGCTTGACTTAGATACGATAGGAGAGCAGATTCATATCGCATTTGACGATGATATAGAGCAAGTAACAATCGGCGGATATGTGTTTAATCTGCTTGGCAAAGAGCCACTTGTAGGGGACAGCGTGGTTGAAGGCGACTTTGCGTATGAAATATTAGAGATTGATGGAATGCGAATCAAAAAGCTAAAAATCACGCGCCTAAAAGATGAGGAAGTCGAGGAAAACGGCGATGAGTGATAAATACTTTTTAAAAAAATCACTTAAAAATAGAACTTTTTTGAATGAAATTTGGCTCTTTTCTCAAAAAGTATTGATTGATTTTTATTAGACAAAGCTTAATATTCGCTACTATGTTAATTTTATGATAATTCTTTATAGAAATGAATATCAAAAGAGATTTATTAAGATAGCCAATATAAACAATGTTTAATATTAACAATCAACACTTTTTGAGAAAAGAGCCTTATTAAATTTGACTTTATTTAAGAATATTTTAAGTTTTATTGTATTATAATTCGCTTGTTTTCTAGGTGGCACTTGCCACCACTTTCATTTTATTCTGCATAGTCAATCAAATCCTTATCAAAGCTAACAATCAAATCATCAAGGAAAGTTATGATTTTACTTGGCTCTAAAGCTATATACGCACTTTCTTTGTATTTATTTGTAATTTTTACATTCAATCTAGGGTAGCCATTATCAGTAAATTTATAGAGATTTTCAAAATGAAATGCTCGATTACGGATTAGACGGAATAGTTGCAAAATAGCACTTACTTTGTGGTAGCGTAGCAAACGATTATGCTTTGATTTAAATGAATTTTTGTTTTTGGCATAATATTTCCTTAAATCCAAACTATCCAAAAAGATTTGGCTAAAGATTTGATTGTGAATCCTATAATGTTCCACCACTTGCACCCAAAATCTCAAACTTTGAATGGATATTAACTTATCGCGCGTAGGATTTGATTCTTTTGGCATTTTTAGCTCTATATCACTAGGTAGAGATTTAAGCCATAGTGGATTTTGTGATTGCATAAGATTATCAACGCTATTACGCAAGATGATTTCTAAAATGCCTATTTTATGCGAGATTTTGCCAATTAGTGCTAGATTTGATTCGTGTTCATCTAGGCTAGTATAACCATTTAGCCTAGATTGTGAGAATAAGGCGCAGAGTTTATCTGCGCTAATATTTTTAGAGTCGTGCATTACACCTTACTGCCTTTATTTCACTTTTCTTACTCATCGCACAATCCTTACACGCTAAATCGCCACAATCCGCCTCACGCCTTAAAAACAAAAGCCCAAAGCGGATTAAGCGGATAAAAAGCTATATTGCGCCTTTATTCTGCCAACTTTTTCCAATAACCGCGCCTAGCCCCATCCATTTCCATTTTATTTTTAGCTGATTCCCAATCATACCACACGCTGTCCCAAAATGCCTTTTCTTGAAAATAAGCTCCCTTTGCTTTAGAGTAAATTCTGCTATCATTTTTAAATCTAGGCATTTCTTTTACTTTGTTAATAGCGACTTGTAGTTCATTCTTTTCAACTTTCATTGCTTTAATTTCATCAAAAAACGCTATAATATTTTGAAATTCGCATACTCTCCCATTCACATCCTTACTAATAATTCTTTTGCCATTTTCGTCCCATTTACACTTTCCAACATCACCATATTCCTCTACTTCCGCCTTTAGCTTTTGATAGTGTTCTTCATTGCCATACAAATCTACCCCAAAGCTCACACTAACCGCCAACCCACAAACCACAAATAGCATAGCTATTCTCTTAATCGCTTTTTTCATTTTTTCTCCTTGAAAATAAAAATTGCTGAAATTATATTTGCCCCCCCCCTTAAGGTATTCTTAAATAAAAAATGATTTTAGGGGATTTTCGTTTGATTTTGGATAGATTCGCTTAAAGTGTGCGATTCGCCAAATCAAATTTTATTAGCCCTTAAGCGCATTTTGCAGTGAAGGCAATAGCGATTCGCTTACAAATGGGCGGATTTTGGGCGGGATTTGCGCTAATCTTAGCTTGTCTCTAAACTTTTTATCGTGTTTTTGCGCATTTGATAAATCTTTTGCCACCACAAAAACCGCGCTTTTGTTTGAATCGATGATGATTTTATCCGCCACCACGCACGAAAAATCGCTTTTGACAATCTCATCGCGCTGACTTTTGCTAATCACATAGCCCAAATTTTTCGCCACGCTATCGATATTAAAAAGGATTTGCAAGTTATTTTCACACGATTTGCGCCCAATCAAAAAAATATGCTCTATTTTTAAAACACGCGATTCACCATAAAGTGCGAGAAAATCCGCGCTTAGAAATTCAAATGATTTGACAATCCCGCGCCTAAAATTTTTTATCAGTTTATTGCCAAAATGGGCGCGAAAATAATTGCGTTTAAATTTTTCATTTTTGTTGCTTTTATCGATAAAAAATGTGATTTTTTGCTTTTTTAAAAATGCCAAAATTTCAGTCCGCGAAATCGCACTCATTGGGCGAATAATGCGATAATTTTGGCGATATTTTTGACGCGAATCTAAAGGCAAATCCCACGCCGAATCTATTTTCGATTCGCCTCCTAAAAATCTAAAATTTACTCTCTCTATGCTTTTAAATCCAAGTAGCGAATTTAGCCCACAGCCCTTTGTTAGCTGCATTAAAAGCCACTCGAATCTATCATTTAGTTGATGTGCCAAAATGAGATTTTCATAATTATGCGCCAAAATGACGCGCTCAAAAAATGCGAATCTAACGCGCCTTGCTTCACTCTCAAAGTTGCGCGTAATCTTTGGCGAATCTAAGATAAAGATTTTTTTATCATATTTTTTTGCAAGTTTTTTGGCATATTTTAGCTCATCTTTCGCGCTTTTTCGCACACCATAATTAACGATTGCCAAATCAAAGTCGATTTTTTCGCGCAGTAGCAAAAAAAATAAGCACGATGAATCCACACCGCCACTAAAGGCAAGTAGATTTTTTGCTCCGCATAGCGCGTCTAAATGCAGTAATTGCTTTCTCAATAACTCTCTTTTTCACTAGGAAAATCCGCGCTTTTAATATCTGCGACGAACCGCCGCAAAGCGTCTTTTAGCAATTTTTCGCCATCTATATATTTTCGCACAAACTTTGGCGTGAATTTATTAAAAAACCCAAAAGCATCGCTCCACACGAGAATCTGCCCATCTGTCCCATTGCCACTGCCAATCCCAATGGTGGGAATTTTAAGCGTCTGCGTGATTTTGGTGGCAATATCGCTCTTTGTGCCTTCGAGAAGCACACTAAAGCACCCCGCCTTTTCCAAATCAAGCGCGAGATTTAGCAATGCGGTTTTTTCATCATCGCTTTTTCCACTGACTTTGTAGCCAGTATTACGAAAAAATTGCGGTTTAAGCCCGATATGCGCCATAACCGCGATTCCATTATTCACTAGCTCACGCACTAGCGCGACTTTGCTCTCATCGACTTCGAGCTTTAGCGCGTCTGCGCCTGATTCCTTATAAATGCGAATCGCATTTTTTAGCCCCACACTGATATTTGGATAGCTACCAAAGGGCATATCCGCGATTAGCAACGAGCGACTAACCGCCTTGCGCACGGCTTTTGTGTGATAAATCATATCGCGCAGAGTTAGTGGCAGAGTGTCCGCATTTCCGCCAAAGCTCATCGATAGGCTATCACCCACCAAAATCATATCCACTTCGCCATCAAAAATCCCGCCCATAAGCGCGTCATACGCCGTAATCGATGAGATTTTTTCAACGCCTTTTAGCTTTTGAAACTGCGCAATCGTCATTTTTGTCCCCTTTGCTTTACTACACGCACCAAAATCCGCGCTTATTTAAAATCTTTGCTTAGTTTTAGCGGGATTTTGTAGCTTAAATCGCCTAATTGCAGATTCGCGCTAATATCCACGCTCGTGCTATTTGCGCCACCTTTTGGGAGCGAAAAGCTAAAATTATCCATCACAATATCCACACTTTCATCGCTTTGCGGGAGGCTTGTCGCATCGCCACTAAAATCCACTCCGCTAAGCCTTAAATTATACGAGATATTTTCTAACTTAAATTTCGCTCGAGTGTTATTTTTCACATTGACAACGACTTTTGAATCGCCTAGCCCAAACTTCGCCTCTTTTAAAGAAAGTTTAGGATTTATGGTGGGAATGTCAAACTCAAATCGCTCTCGCAAATTATACTCAAATAGCGAATCGCTCTGCGTGATTTCGCTTAATTTGGTATTATTTGGGACAAAAATCGTAGTCGCCACCTCCACCTTGAAAGGCAGTGAATCGCGCGTGGTGTAGTCTTTTATCATCTTTACCAAGTCGTTAATGCGAATGTCTGAATCTAAATTTATTTTGCTTGTAGAACGCGCCTTTAGCTCGGATTTATCGTTGATTTTATAGGAATTTATGATTTTATCCTCATAATAAATATTTATCATCGCGTCCTTGATATTCACGCTGAGCGGGAGAAAATTATCGATTGAAATGTTTGATTCAAGCACAAGCGAATCTAAGCTAATGGATTTTAATTTCACGCTATTTATGCTGATTTTGGGTTTGAAT
>JBNMJF010000161.1:0-4918 GCA_050873665.1 Helicobacteraceae bacterium | reverse complement strand
CATTTGGGTTGATGCTCACTTCCACATCATCGACTTCGGGCATTATGGCGATGGTTACGGCAGAAGTGTGAATGCGCCCTTGTGATTCGGTCTCTGGGACGCGCTGGACACGGTGTGTGCCACCCTCATACTTTAGGCGCGAATACACGCCCTCGCCCTTGATTAGCGCGATGATTTCTTTGTATCCGCCCACGCTATTTTCGCTTGAGCTTATAATTTCGACTTTCCATTTACGCAAATCCGCGTAGCGACAATACGCCTTAAACAAGTCGCCCACAAAGATTCCCGCCTCATCGCCTCCTGTCCCTGCGCGAATCTCTAAAAACACATTCTTATTGCCATTGGGGTCTTTTGGGATTAGTAAAATCTTTATTTCATCTTCTAGCCTAGCTTTTGTCGCTTCTAGGTTTTTTAGCTCCTCTTTTGCGAGTTCGCCTAGCTCTTTATCATCTAAAAGTGCCTTATTTTCATCGATTTGCTTTAAAATCTCAATGTATTTTTTCGCACTGAGCGCGACTTCCTCTAAGTCGCTTTGCTCTTTGCTTAAAGCCGTAAGTTTGGCAATGTCGCTTAAAACTTCGCTTTTTAGTAGCTCCGCGCTGATTTCATCATATCGCTTGATAAGTGGTAGTAATTTTTCTGTCATTTGTAAATCTCAAAATGCCGAATCAAAAAAAGCGCGAATCGCCCAAATCCAAGCGAATCTACGGCTTTTTACAAAGTTAGATTCGGCGCAATTTTGCCAAAATCTAGTGCTTATTTTTGTGCGATTTTTTTCACTTTGGCATTTAGCCTAGAGATTTTTCGCGCGGCGGTATTTTTGCTTAAAATCCCTTTGCTTACAAAGCTGTGAATGTCCTTGTTTGCGACTTTTAATGCTTCTTGCGCTTTTGCTACATCATTTGAATCCACCGCTTCATTTAACGCGCGGGTTAGATTTTTTACCCTTGTGCGATAGTATTTATTGCGCTCTGTGCGTTTCAAAGTCTGGCGAATGCGTTTTTCCGCTGATTTATGATTTGCCATAAAATATCCTTAAAGTTAAAATTAAAAAGTGCGAATTATGCCATTGTTTTGATTAAAACAAATTTAAATTTGCGCTTTTGCTATGAAAATTTTGCAAATTTTACCAAATCGCTTTGACAAATGATATGACAAAGTTTCGTTTGTTGCCGTTGATATTTGCCAAATCCACATATCCTGCGCCAAATTCCAAATGCTCGAAAATCGTAACGGACGCTAACGCCGATAGCTCTTTGTATCCGCCATCAGCGTATAAAATATCGACTTTGAAATTCTTATGCCTTGCGCCCGTGAAAACATACCACGCGCTTTGATTCGCGCCGAAATACTCGCCCTTTGCGCTGTAATTGCTAGGCGCAATCACAGAGCCATAAAAGCGCGATGAATCGCCGTATTGCGTTAAGATTCCCACGCCGTTGTTGAAAGTCTTAAAATATCCTGCGCCAAAATAAAACCAATCATAGCCAAACTCTTGCTCCACCCAAAGCAAATGCCCTAGCAAGTCTCGCCCACGCAAACTATCGATGAATGTGTATTGAAAGCCACTTTGTGAGTGGAATTTATGCTCGTTGCCAAATACCATATCCGCGCTAAAGCCTGTCGCGCCGAAATTGTTTGTTACAAAATACGCATAAGGGGCGATTTTGAAATATTTGGCAAAGTAAAAATCCGCACCAAAGGCGATTAGATGCTCATCGCGCTTTGAATCGATATTAGATTCATAGCGTTTGTAGTTCCAAAGCGCATTCATACTTCCCGTAGTCTCGCGATTTAGCTTTTTAAATTGCAAAGTTTGCTCAAATGAATACAGCGCCCACACATGCATAAAATCCAAAATATTCACCGCCAAAGACGCGCCCTCGTTATATCCGCTAAACCACTCGTATTTGATATTATTCGTATCATATCGTCCAAGCGCGATTTGCACCACAGGGTGCGTGTATGAGAAGTAAAAATCGCTTATGATTCCATAAGCCTTATATGCGCCGTTTGCTTTGTTTTCTTTAGGATAACCGCTATTATAAATCGTGTATGCACCCCAGCCACCGATACCAAAGGCGATACCATTGCTCCAAGATGCGTCAAAGCCGACACTTGCGCTTAGTCCGCCATAAGATGGCGTGTAGTTTTTGTCAGCGAAATTCATTTGCCACGAAAGCCCAGCGTGTCCCCACACTTCGATATTACCAGCATTTAGCCGTGCGTTAGCTAGTAGCATTGCGACAACAAATAAAGCGCATAAAACTTTGCTTGGCAATCTTTCCACCTTAAAATTTTTGAAAAATTATAGCGTAATTTCGGCAAAATTTGCCTATATGTCAAGGGCAAATTATCGCTTAATTTTGGGCGAATCGCCCTTGCGAATCTAAGCGCGAATCAAAGCATTTGCGATAATCACAAGCCTTGCAAAATGGCTCTACAATGCGATTTTCTCTAAAGCCTTTTAACATTTCTCTCGCTCTACGCGAAGTTAGCGCGGATTTTATACTTAAATCTTTTATATTGCCAAGCGATAAAATGCCCGAAAAATCCATACAGCACGGGATAATTTCGCCGTTTGATAAAATGCCGATATGATTTTGCAAAGCTAGGCAAGTGCCACGAATCGCGCTAGATTCAGTCGAATCGCTTGAATCGCTTTTTAAATTCCACACAAAAACTTCCCTAAAGTCAATAATAATTTTATCGCCTAATTTTACGCGATTTGTGGCTAAATTGCGATTCGCACTTGAATCTAAAACCAAATTCGCGCCTTTAGATTCACTAGATTCGCCCAAAAATCGTGCCAAATTTTTCACGCCACACACGCTAAATTTTTCCTCCAAAAACGCCACCAAATTTCTATTTCGCGCTCTTTTTTGCACTCGTAGATTCACAAATACTTCGCTTTTATTTTGCCTTTTATACGCGCAAAAATCTGCGATTCGCCCTAGCAAAAAATCCCTATTTTTCACTTCATTTAGCGCGTCAAGCGAAAAATTCACTTGTTTTATGGGCGATTGCAATAGCA
Source organism: Helicobacteraceae bacterium (assembly GCA_050873665.1). Taxonomy (GTDB): domain Bacteria; phylum Campylobacterota; class Campylobacteria; order Campylobacterales; family Helicobacteraceae; genus NHYM01. The sequence continues at coordinate 1,884 of JBNMJF010000161.1, read as the reverse complement.
AGTCAAAATCGCTTAGATTCGCCCCGCTTGTGGTGATTTCAACCTTTAGATTCGCATCTTTTGCGATTGCCAAATAATTAGCCAAATTTTCCACACTTAGCGGGTCGCCTAAAATATGCAGTGCGATTAGATTCGTGTAGTGCTTGGATTCAAACACCGCCTTTTTAAAAAGCTCCAAATCCATAACGCCACGATTACCCTTTGGTGCGGGGCAAAATGAGCATTTCAGCCCACAAATATCGCTAATTTCAATGTAAATCTTTTTCATTTGCGATATTTTAGCTAGAATTCGCGTAATTTTTTTACAAAAGGTGGGCGATTTTTGCGAAAAATTTTAGAGCCATTTTTTAGCAAATATTTCAGCAAATACTTGCTTGTGGGCGTGGTAAATACGATTTTTGGCTTTTCAATCATCTTTGGGCTAATGTGGCTTGAAATCCCCGCTATCACGCCCAAAGTGGCGAATTTCGTGGGATATTTTTGCGGATTTATTTTGTCGTATTTTTTAAACAAACACTTCACATTTGAGAGCAAAAACTCCCACAGGCGCGACTTTACACGCTTTGCAATCGTAATGCTATGCGCTTATCTAATCAATCTTGCCACGCTTGAAATCGCCCTTTTTTGGCTACAAATCAACAAATATTTAGCCCAAATCATCGCAGGAATCACCTACACAATCAGCGGTTACATTTTTAATAGATTTTTTGCGTTTAAAAGCGCGTAAAGATTCGCGAAAAAAAGGCAAATTTGACACATTTCAGCCAATAATAAGCAAGTATAAGGCAAAATTGCGCCTTTTAAATTTAATAAAACAAAGGAATAATATGAAAAGATTAGCATTGATTTTTGCGCTGTCTGTGGCGTTTGTGATAAGTGGCTGTGGTGATTCGAGCAATTCTAGCGATTCGAGCCCAAAAGGCGAAGTGGCGGAAAATAGTGGCGATTTGGTGGTTATCAAAGTGGGCGCGACACCCAATCCACACGCACGAATCTTAGAAAATATTAAGGACGATTTAAGGAGTGAGGGCGTAGATTTGCAAATCGTGGAGTTTAGCGACTATGTGTTGCCAAATATTTCGCTAAATGACGGCGAGTTGGACGCGAATTTTCACCAGCACCAGCCGTATTTGGATAAGTTGGCGGAGGATAAAAAGTTGGATTTGAAATCTATCGCCAAAATCCATATCGAGCCACTTGGACTTTACTCTAAGAAAATAAAAGAAATTAGCGAGTTAAAAAACGGCGCAACGATTGCCATACCAAATGACCCTAGCAATGGTGGCAGGGCGTTAATATTGCTAAATGATAATGGAATCATCAAGCTAAAAGATGCAAGTAATTTGTATGCCACAGAGATTGACATAGCGGAAAATCCCAAAAAGCTAAAAATTAAGCCCGTAGATACGGCTATGCTACCCAAAATCGTGGGCGATGTCGATGCTGCCATTATCAATGGAAACTACGCGCTTCAGGCTGGTATGAGTGCCAAAGAGGCGATATTGCTAGAGGATTCGCGCTCGCCCTATGCGAATATTTTGGTGGTTCGTAGCGTGGATATTGAAAATCCCAATTTGTTAAAGCTAAAAAATGCCCTAACTAGCGATAAAACAAAGAGATTTTTAGAGGAAACTTACAAAGGCGAAGTCGTCCCTGCGTTTTAGGGCTAGAAAAAGCGTGATGTTTTGTGGTTTATAAACGAGACATTCGCGCTTAATATAATCTTAAACAAACTTTTTCTATAATCGCAAATTTTATTCCAAAACGAAAGGCAAATTTATGAAAGAAGGCATTCACCCACAATATGTTCCGTGCAAAGTAACCTGCGTTACGAGCGGAAAGACAATCGAAGTTTTAAGCAACAAAAGCGAAATGAAAGTAGAT
>JBNMJF010000160.1:0-4931 GCA_050873665.1 Helicobacteraceae bacterium | reverse complement strand
AATCTATGGCGCATTATGCGTATTTAAGCGACAAAAAAGCGCACATTATGGAGCAATGCAAGTTAGAGGAAGAGCGATTTTTAGCCACAATCGAATCTGGTATGGAGCTATTTTCTGCCGAGTTAGATTCGGCAAAAAAGCGTGGTGTGAGCGTATTTAGCGGAGCTAGTGCATTTAAACTTTACGACACTTACGGCTTCCCATTAGATTTGACGCAGGATATGTTGCGCGAGTGCGACATTTCGGTAGATATGGACGCGTTTAATGAATGTATGGAAGCGCAAAAATCGCGCTCCAAAAAAAGCTGGAAGGGCTCTGGCGATGAAGTGAAAAATGGCGATTTTGGCGCGTTGCTAGAGGAATTTGGGGAAAATAAATTCATAGGATATGAAGCAGATAGCTCACATAGCAAGATTTTGGGATTGCTTGATATAAATTATCGGCGCGTAGAGTGTTTGGATGGCGATGGATATATTTTCTTAGATTCGACCCCGCTTTATGCGGAGGGCGGGGGACCTGTGGGCGATAGTGGCGAGATTTTTATGCGTGGCAAAAAAGTCGCAAATGTCATTTATACCAAAAAATATTTTGGGCTAAATATCAGCGAGATTAGCACGAGCAGCGAACTAAAAGTGGGCGATTTGGTGGAGGTGAGAGTTAGTGCGAATCGCATAGAAATCGCCAAACACCACAGCGCGACACATTTGCTTCATTCTGCCTTGCGAAAGATTTTAGGCTCTCATATCACACAAGCGGGGAGTTTGGTAGAGGCGAATCGTTTGCGCTTTGACATTACGCACCCAAAGGCGTTAAGCAAAGATGAGCTAAATGCCATTGAGCGCGAAGTAAATGCGATGATTTCATCTGCGCTAGATGCGAAAATCGCCTTTATGCCACTAAATGATGCGAAAAACTACGGCGCAATCGCGCTTTTTGGCGAGAAATACGGCGAAGTGGTGCGAGTGGTGAGCTTTGGCGATGACGAAAATACTGCGAGTTGTGAGCTTTGCGGTGGGATTCACATAAAAAATACCGCGCAAATCGGCAATTTTTATATCACAAAAGAAAGCGGGATTTCAAGCGGAGTGCGCCGAATCGAAGCTGTGTGTGGAAAAGCTGGATATAACTACACCAAAGAAAATTTAGCCATTCTTTCAAATGCGCGTGAAGTGCTAAAAACAAGCGATATTATGGCTGGAATCGCCAAGCTAAAGGACAATATCCAAAAATATAAAGATTTGAAAACTAAGACAGATTCGGGCGTGAAAAGCCTAAATTTTGAGATGATTGATGATGTCAAGCTAATGATTGTCGAGGTTGCCGCGAGTCTAAACATTAAAACTATCATCGATGAGGCAAAAAAAGAAAATCCCAAAGTCGCCATTATGTTAATTGCAAACGATAATGGCAAGTTAAGCGTGAGCTGTGGCGTGAATGGCGTGGCGAATCTCAAAGCAAATGAGTGGATAAAAAGCATTTGCGCCCTTTTGGGCGGTGGCGGTGGCGGACGCGCGGACTTTGCAACCGCTGGAGGCAAATATCCGCACAAAATCAAAGACGCCTTGCAAATCGCGCGAGAATTTGCACTGACAAAGATTCACGATTCATAAAGGACGCACGATGAATAAATCATTTAGATTGCCACGATTTTGCTATGCAAAATCTCGCAATGACGAATCAGCCCACCTCGTCATTGCGAGGCGATTCAACAAATCGCCGAAGCAATCCATAAAAAAGGACGCACGATGAATAGCGGAATGATTGCCATAATGCTTAGCGTATCCCTGCTAATAGGGCTTTTGGGGCTAATTGCATTTATTTGGGGACTGCGCACGGGGCAATTCGATGATGAAAAGAAATTCACACAAGGGCTTTTAATGGACGGCGTAGATGAGCTAAATGACGCTTATCGCAATGATTTAAAGCACAATTCAAATGCGCAAAATCAAAAAGCGCAAAATTCAAAATAAAGGAGAAAAAATGCAAACTTACAATATCGCAATAATCGGCGGAGGACCTGGCGGAATCGCAGCGGCGGTTGAGAGCGTGATACGCAAAATTGATGGCGTGGTTTTGTGCGAAAAGGGCGAAAATCACTCCACTACGATTCGCAAATTTTACAAGGACAATAAGCGCGTGGATAAGGACTACAAGGGCAAAAAAGTGGATTTGAATGGCAATATTTACTTTATGGACGGCACAAAAGAATCCACGCTTGATTTGTTTGATAAGATTTTGGCGACAAATAATATCGATGTGCGCTTTAAGACAGAGATTGAGAGTGTGAGTAAAAATGGCGATAATTTTACGCTCCACTGCACCAATGGCGATGAGTTAAATGCGCGATTCGTGGTGATTTCGATTGGCAAAATGGGCGTCCCAAATAAGCCAAGCTATCCCATTCCGCTTGAAATCCGCGACAAAGTCTTTTTCAACGCAAATTCCATCAACCACAACGAAAAAGTCCTAATCGTGGGCGGTGGCAACTCTGCGGTGGAATATGCGTATTTTTTGGCAGAGAAAAATGACGCCACGCTAAACTATCGAAGAGCGGAGTTTAGTCGCATTAACGATACGAATCGCGAAATGCTTTTAAAAAGCATAGATTCGGGCAAACTTAAGACAAAGCTAGGCATTGATATTGTGAGCCTTGAATCAGTGGATAAAAAGCCCAAAGTGAATTTCACAGACGGCAGTAGCGAGATTTTTGATAAAATCGTGTATGCAATCGGCGGTGTCGCGCCTATCGATTTCCTAAAAAAATGCAATTTGGAGCTAGATGAATCTGGTGTGCCAATCGTTAGTGCTTCGTGTGAATCTAGCGTAAAAAATATCTTTGTGGCGGGGGATTTGCTATTTAAAAGCGGTGGCTCGATTGCTAGTGCGCTAAACAACGGCTTTGATATTGTAAATGAGATTCACAAACGGATAGATAGCTAGTGGCGGATTTTAGCGTTAGTGTCTATTACGAAGACACAGACTGCGGGGGCATAGTCTATCATACAAATTACATAAAGTATTGCGAAAGGGCGCGTAGCGAAATATTTTTTAGCGCGGGGATTTTGCCAAACACTGAGCGCGTGGGGCTTGTGGTGCGAAAGCTAAATGCGGATTTTTTAGATTCGGCGAAGTTAGGGGATTTGCTCGTGGTGAAAACGAAAATTTTAAAGCTAGGCGGTAGTTCGCTGACATTGTTGCAAGAGATTTTTTTGGATTCTTCGCCTACGGCTCAGAATGACAAGGCTATCAAAATTTTTCAATGCGAAGTCAAACTCGCTTGTATCGACATAAAGCACAAAAAAATCACTAAGATTCCAAGCGAAATTTTGGCGATTTTACAAACAAAATTTTAGGATTTTACAATGGCAGATGAAAACGCGATACAATACCCCACCCAGTGGGAATATCTCATATTTTGCACGGATAGAGAGTTGCTAAAAAGTGCGATAGATGAGCGATTCGGCGCGTTAGAATACAGCTTTAGCGATTCCAAAAAAAGCAAAAATTACTCAACCCACAACTTTACAATCAATGTCATAAATCAAAGTGAGCGCGATGAAATCTTTAATATTTTACGCGAAATTGAGTGCGTAAAGTTTGTGCTGTGAAAGCGTAATTTTTTAGATTTGCGCCCTTTGATTTGGCGTGAAATTTGTAAGGATTCGCGCTTAAGATTCATTAAGATTTGCGCTTGAGATTCGCACAAAAAAGCAAAATTTTATAATTTTTTGCAAAAATTTTACAAAATTTAAAATTATTTTAAAGATTTTTGGCTAAAATTGCACTTTTTTATTACGCGGGAATGGCGGAATGGTAGACGCACCAGACTTAGGATCTGGCGCCGCAAGGTGTGGAGGTTCAAGTCCTCTTTCCCGCACCACTTCACAAATCAAAGAATTTAAAATGGATATTTCAGAGCAAGCAAATTTACCCACAAAATTCGGCAAATTCATCATTCAATCTTTCAGAGAATCTTTATCTGGCGGGGAAAAATCCGAGCATTTAGTCGTGCGAACGCACAAAATAGGCGCAATTCCGCTTGTGCGAGTGCATAGCGAATGCCTTACGGGCGATGTTTTTGCCTCGCGCAAATGCGATTGTGGCGATGAACTCGCCATCGCAATGGAGCAAATCGCCCAAAATAAAGACGGCGGAATGATAATCTATTTGCGTCAAGAAGGGCGCGGAATCGGGCTTTTTAACAAAATCAATGCTTACTCCCTGCAAGATAAAGGTTTTGACACGGTGGAGGCAAATGAGGCATTAGGATTCGCGAGTGATAATCGCGACTACGCCGTTGTGGGCGAGATTTTTAAGCATTTTGACATAAAAGAAGTGCGACTTTTGACAAATAATCCCAAAAAAATCGAGGCGATTTCACACTTTGTAAAAGTGCAAAGGGCAGAGATTTTCGCACCAAAAAATGAGTTTAATACAAAATATTTGGCGGTGAAAAAGGCTAAATTGGGGCATTTGTTATGACGCAAGGCAATTCGTTCTGGGGCAAAGACAATTTGTTCTGGGGTATGCAATTTCGCATTTGTAAGAATTTTTGGGATTTCGCAGACTCCAAGTCTAGTCTCAATCCCAAAAATTCTTACAAATACAAAAGCCACACCGCCATTACTTCGATTGTCGTGGCTTTAGCCACGAATCTAAAAAATAAGTGCGAATCCTTGCTAAAGTTTTTGCTACTTTTTGCTTTTGCAAAAAGTAGAGTCCCTCTTAACCTCGTCATTGCGAGGCGAATCGCAGATTTGCCGAAGCAATCCACATTACTAACATAAAGGAGCATAAATGAAATTTTTTCTCACCCCCACTTTTTTAAAAACCGCTAAAGCCCTTTATTTATGGCTCATCGCGCTTTGTATCGGTGCGATTTTTAGCTCTGGTGCATTTAGCGCGAGTGCGCTATTTCACGCGGAGGATTT
>JBNMJF010000159.1:0-4990 GCA_050873665.1 Helicobacteraceae bacterium | reverse complement strand
GATTAAAAGCATTGGTTTGTAAATACCGCTTGTGATTTCGTTGCTTAGTTCTTCCACACTGCGCGATTCAACAAAGGGCAAATCTTTGATTTTATCCACGCCCTCCACGCTAATTGCGCTATAAAATTTGCCATTATGCTCTACAATCGCAAGGTTGCGAATGTCGCTTTTTATATTAGTTTTTTGCGCTATCTCGTATGCTTTGCTTTGCAAATCATTACGCGAATCGCTAAAAATCAAAATCTCATTGCTTTCGCCAAGTGCGCTTTTAAAATAGTCTTTATCCGCTAAACGCGCCTTATTTTGGTAGTCCAATCGTTCTAAATCATAGTCTAACTCCAAATTCATCGCACTTACGCCAAGCAAAATAATCGCAATTACGGCAATAATCCCACTACTAACTTTAGGACGGCGGAATCGCCGTAGTTTGCGATAGAAAATGGGCTTTTTAAAGCTGATAAATTGATACAAAATACCAAAGCTAAGATACGATACAAGTAAGCAAATCATCGCATATAAGGAAAGTTGCGCCAAAAGCGGAAATGGGATAAAAAGGCAGATAAAAAACCCAATAAAGCTAGTGATGAATCCATAAAATACGGATTTATTAAACACAAAATGGTGCATATAGTGGCGGAAAAAATGGTGGTGTAGCATATAATCAATAGCCAAATTCCCAATCGCCACGCCAAATTCTAATGCCATAATATTGACATTATCATAGATTTGGGTAAGTGCGGTAATGCCAAGCAGATTCGCCGAGATAATCGTAAGGAGCGTGTTTAGCGATAGAAATGGGATTCGCAAAATAAACAAATACATAATCACTAAAAATGTAATCGAACTTGCCATAATGACATTGACATCGCTAAAAATGGCGTTGCTATTCTCTACGCGCAAAATATCAGCGGAAAAATAGCGGATATTTTTCGCGTCCTTTGCCTTGTCAAGTGCGTCCTTAAAATCCGCATAAAAATCATCAACGCTTATGTCCTTAGAAAAGCTAATTAGGTAGATATTGTCCTTTAGGTGCGTGATTTGGGTGATTTTATCAAGCGATTTTATGGTTTTTAGGAATGCGTTTGAATCGCTTGTGGATTCGTCATTGCGAGATTCCACGCATTGCGTGGAATCGTGGCAATCTATTTTTTTATTTTTTTGGATTGCTTCGGCTTTGCCTCGCAATGACGATTCGTTTGAATCACTTGGAATTGCCACCAAAAGCTCATTTTGCGAGGCTAATTCTAAGTGAATGTCGATTAACTCTCTTTGCTCCACTTTGGGGAATAAATCCAAAATATTTGTGCTAATTTTGTCCTTGTCAAAAAATGCAAAAAATACGCCGACACAAAGCAAAAATACGGCAAAATTGCTATATTTCATAAAAAAACTTTTTTGCATTTTGTCCCCTAAAATTTAATGATTCGCCCAAATTTGACACGATTCGCCACGCGAATCTTGCGAATCTAGCAAATCCAAACGGCGCGAATCCTTTATGAATCCCGCAAATCCTACCGAATCCACCCGCTAATCACGCAAATATTTATTTACACAAGCCTCGACTTCTAGCGGATTTGACTTAGAGATAAATTCATTTGCGCCCAGCGACATAGCCATATCCTCGTTGCTACTGCCACTCATTGATGAATTCACCACCACAGGCAAATGCGAGAGATTCGGGTTATTTTTCACTTGCTTGATAACCTCAAAGCCCGAAGTCTCTGGCATTTCCAAGTCCGTGATTATCATACCAATGGTTGAAATGTCCGTATCCTCATCAAGTAGATAATCTAGCAACTTTTTGCCGTTAATAAAGTCATTATGCTGGACGCCGAGCTTATCCAAAATAAGCTGCATAGTTTTTAGCACCACAGGGCTGTCATCGGCGATTAGAATAGTCTTTTGACTTTGCATTTTTCTAACGCGTTTTAGCTCCTCCTCTTTTTCCTCATCAATCCACGGAAACACATCGACAAGCATTTTTTCAATATCCACGATTTGCACCAAATTCCCGTCATAATAGCGTGTGCGTCCCACAAGTTTATTATTATTTGAGCTACCTACGATTCCGCTATTTTGCTCGATTTCTGTCCATTTTTTGTTTAGGATTCTATCTGCTTCATAGATTCGCACTCCAATTGTCCAGCGCGAAAACTCGCAAATCATTATAATGTCGCCATTAAAGCTCTCATTTTTGATGATTCGGCTGGAAATATCTTTGGTTTTGTTATGCACATCATAATAAAACCACTTTTTCAAATCCACAAGCGGAATGGTGAGATTGCGAATCGTGATTAGCCCCTCTAATAGGGAGCATTTATCATAGCTGATTTTGGTAATGTCGCCCTCATATTTAATCACCTCGCGAATCTTAAAGACATTTGTCGCGTATAAATCGCCGTCTTTATCGAGCTTAAAGCAAAGTAATTGCAATTCGTTATTCTTATGCAAACTCGTTATTTGGTCAATTTTGGCTAAATTTTCTATCATTTGTCGCTTCCATAAATTAAAATTTCGCAATTATACAAAAAATATTGTGATTTTTGGCTTTGATTTTTGCAGATTCGGCAGAAAAATTTGCTAGAATCACGCATTTTAATTTTATGGAGTTCAAAATGGCAAATAAAAAAAGCATCAAAAAAGTGGTTTTGGCTTATAGTGGCGGACTTGATACAAGCGTGATTTTAAAGTGGTTAGGCGATAATTACAACTGCGAAGTCGTAACTTTCACCGCAGACATTGGGCAAGGCGAGGAAATCGAATCCGCGCGTAAAAAGGCGTTGAGCCTAGGCATCAAAAAAAGCAATATTTTCATAAAAGACTTGAGAGAAGAGTTTGTAAAGGATTTTGTATTTCCTATGTTTCGCGCAAATGCGATTTATGAGGGCGAATATTTGCTTGGCACAAGCATTGCGCGTCCGCTAATCACAAAGCATTTGGTAGAAATCGCAAAGAAAACAAACGCCGATGCAATCTCGCACGGCGCGACAGGAAAGGGCAATGACCAAGTGCGATTTGAGCTAGGCGCCTACGCGCTAAATCCCAATATCAAAGTCATTGCGCCGTGGAGGGAATGGGACTTAAATAGCCGTGAGAAATTGGTAAAATATGCGAGTGAAAAGGGCATTCAAATTGAAAAAAAGAAAAATAAATCGCCTTATTCAATGGACGCAAATCTCTTGCATATCAGCTATGAAGGGCTTGTGCTGGAAAATCCAAACGCTACGCCTGAAGAATCTATGTGGCGGTGGTGCGTGAATCCAAAAGATGCGCCCAATAAAAGCGAAGTCATCACAATCGAGTTTGAAAACGGCGATGGAGTTGCCATAAATGGCAAAAAGCTAAGCCCAGCGAAATTTTGGGGGACGCTAAATAAACTTGGCGCAAAGCACGGAATCGGGCGATTGGATTTGGTTGAAAATCGCTATGTGGGAATGAAATCGCGCGGTTGCTATGAAACGCCCGGCGGGACAATCTACCTAAAAGCACACCGCGCAATCGAATCGCTCACGCTAGATAGGGAAGAAGCGCATTTAAAAGATAGCGTAATGCCACAATATGCGAGTTTGATTTATAGTGGATATTGGTTTAGCCCCGAGCGCGAGGCACTCCAAGCACTCATCGATAGGACGCAAAGAAATGTCAGCGGAGTCGTGCGAATCGAGCTATACAAAGGCAATGTAATCGTGCTAGGGCGCGAATCCAAAAATTCGCTTTTCAATGTCGCATACAGCACATTCGAGGAAGACGCCGTATTTAACCAAAAAGATGCGGAAGGATTCATCAAACTAAATGCTTTGCGATTCATAATCGCAGGAAAATCGCGCGAAAAACGCAAAAGTAGCGATAAGAAAAGCAAAAAATAGATAAAATTTTGCTAACATAACGGCGCATTTAGAAATATAAGAAGGAAAAAATGAAAATAAGTGCAATCAACTAAAAGGCAAAGTGATTGCTATCGAAAAAGGCGCGGTAAATGCGATTGTCAAGCTAGATATTGGCGGTGGCAATGTGATAAGCGCGACAATCTCGCTTGATGCGGTAAAAGAGCTAAAGCTAAAAGAGGGCAAAAGGCTTGTGCGATTATCAAAGCGACTTCTGTGATGATTGGCGTAAGCGAGAAATAATCGCTTTAGATTTGCGTGAATCTGCATTATGATTTGCGCGAATCGTGGGCGAATCTGCGAATATAGTGCGATTCAAGGGCGAATCGCTTTGAATTGCTGTGATTCGCGTAAATCCACATATTTCTTAAATCCCAAAAATCATAAATATTCAAAAATTCCCACGCAAATAAATTTAAGGCTCTTTTCTCAAAAAGTGTTGATTGTTAATATTAAACATTGTTTATATTGGCTATCTTAATGAATCTCTTTTGATATTCATTTCTATAAAGAATTATCATAAAATTAACATAGTAGCGAATATTAAGCTTCGTCTAATAAAAATCAATCAATACTTTTTGAGAAAAGAGCCTATTTTATTTTTATGCCTTTTAATTCATTATTGCAATATGCGACAAATAGCGTTAAAGGGGGAAAATTATTGTAAAGTGGGATTTTTTCTTGCTTTTTAGATTTTAATGTGTTAAAATTTCGGCAACTAAAGGAAACGAAGCGTTTAAAGCGTAAATTGTGTGCTTTGTGGTTTGTGGAATTTAGAATTTTAATTTTATGGAGTGTAAATTATGAGAAAGTTGGCATTTGTATTTTTGGCGATATTTGGGTTAGTTAGCGTTTCTATGGGTGCGTGGATAAGTGAAGAAAATGAGGCTAACTACCAAAAGCTAAAGGCGGAAGTAGAGGAATATGGTGATGTTGGAAAGTGTAAATGGGACGAAAATGGCAAAAGAATTATTAGTAAGGATGTGGATGGGAGAGTAGATGGGAGAGTATGCAAGTTTCAAAATATTATAGCGTTTTTTGATGAAATTCGTGCTACTGAAATTAAAGACAATGAACTTAAAAACAAATTTGATAGTCCATTTGAT
>JBNMJF010000158.1:0-5081 GCA_050873665.1 Helicobacteraceae bacterium | reverse complement strand
CCGCAATCATAGCGAATCCCTTTAAATTTATACGCCAAAACGCGTGAAATTTGGGCTTGTTTATTTAGCGCGTCAGTGATTTGAATCTCGCCTTTTTTATCTGGCTTTGTGTAGCGCAAAATCGAAAATATATCTGGCGTCAAAATATATCGCCCAATCACCGCCAAATTGCTCGGCGCATCTTTTGGCTCTGGCTTTTCCACCATTGACTTAATCTCAAAAATGCCCTTTTCAATCTCCACGCCGTCAATCACGCCGTATTTGTTTAGCTCATTATGTGCGACTTCTTGAATCGCCACGATTGCGCATCGATACTTGCTATAAAGCTCCGCCATTTGCGCTAGGACGCTATCCCCGCCCTCGTTAATACATAAATCATCTGCCAAAATCACGCCAAACGCCTCGCCACCAATCAAACTCTCCCCTGTCAAAATCGCATCTCCTAGCCCACGCATAGCCTTTTGGCGCGTGTAGGTAAAAGTGCAACGCGCGATAATGTCGTTGATTTCCTCCAAAAAATGCTCTTTTTTGGCGTCTTTTAATTGATGCTCTAGCTCGTAACTCGCGTCAAAATGGTCTTCAATAGCGCGTTTTCCGCGCCCCGTAACGATTGCCATAGTGTCGCATTTGGCATTCAACGCCTCCTCAATGCCATATTGAATCAAAGGCTTTGCATTCACAGGCAACATTTCCTTTGGAATCGCCTTTGTAGCGGGGAGAAATCTAGTGCCGTATCCTGCGGCTGGAAATAAACATTTTTTAATCATTTTTTGTCCTTTCATTGTAAGTTTTCATCGTCATTGCGAGATTTTTGCAAAAAATCGAAGCAATCCATTTTTTGATTTATGGTTTGCTTCGGTCGCTTTGCTCCCTCGCAAAGACGGATTTTGCGCGATTCGCGCGGTGGATTCAAGCCCAATTCGCCCATTTTCATAATAGTCCAATCTTTGTAGCGCGGTAAAAATCATACGCCACGCGCCCCGAGCGTGAGCCTCTTTGCGTAGCGTAGGCGATAGCTTTTTTCTGCGTCTCACTATCGACATAATCCCCAAAATACACCGCCAAAATCTTAAGATACTCATCAAGCGTAGTTTTGAAAAACGGCAGACTAAGCCCGAATCTATCGCTAAGGCTGATTCGCTCCTCTACGGCGTCTTGGAAGTGGATTTCGCCGTTGATATTGCGCGTATTTTCATTATCGCTTTGTGGCTCTTGGATTAAATGTTTGCGATTGGAAGTGGCGTAAAGCAACACATTTTCGGGGAATTTTTCAATAGAGCCATCAAGCACCACTTTTAACGCCTTGTAGCTCGTATCATCGCACTCAAAGCTCAAATCATCGCAAAACAAAATGAATTTATAAGGCTGAGTGCGAATCGTATCAATAAAAATGGGAATCACGCAAATATCGTGCGGAGCGACTTGAATCACCCTTAGATTGTCAAATTTCGCAAACATTTGCGTGAAAATCGCGCGAACTAATGTGCTTTTCCCGCACCCACGCGGTCCGTAAAGCAACGCATTCATACCGCCATTGCTATCCATAAAACTTTGCGTATTTTTCAAAAGTGCGTCTTTTTGCTCATCAATGTCAATCAAATCATTCAAATCAAACTCGTTAAAATCGCGTATGGGGTGCAAATATTCGCCCCGCCAAATAAAAGCATTGCAGATTTTCCAATTTGTATCAATCTTTCTAATCATTTTTGCCCTCTTTTTGTTTGATTCGTAGCGATTCACGCCCTTTTTTGTTTGATTTTTGCGCCACGAATCGCAATTTTTTATTCGCCACGCTAATGTCAATAGTAGCATTTTTGTATTTGCCAAAGATTATCATCTCACTTAGCGGAATCTTAATCTCTCTATCGATGATTCGCTCAATCTCCCGCGCTCCAAGCGTTTTATCAAAGTCTAAACCTAGCAAATAATCCACCGCCTTTGAATCTAGCGCAATTTGCACTTCTTTTAGTTGCAAATTTAAATCAGCGATTTGCTTATGGACTATTTGCCTTAAATGCGCCATTTCAAGCGGATTAAATTTAATGACACAATCCAAGCGATTGCGAAATTCAGGGGAGAAAATCTCTTTTAGCGCGGAATCTCTTGCGCCTTTGTCGCTATTAAAGCCAAGTGTGGCGACTTCGCCCTGCCCCACATTGGAAGTCATAATGATGATGACATTTTTGAAATCCGCCTTATTTCCGCTATTATCCGTCAAAGTCGCGCTATCAAAAATCTGCAAAAGTAGATTATAAATGCTACTATGCGCCTTTTCGATTTCATCAAGCAACAAAACGCAATGCGAATCCTTGCGAATCGCCTCCACGAGCAATCCGCCCTCTTCAAATCCCACATATCCCGCAGGTGCGCCAATTAGCCTAGAAATCGTGTGCGCCTCGCTGTATTCGCTCATATCAAAGCGTTTTAAGTTGATATTTAGATTTTGCGCGAGTTCCTTTGATAGCTCACTTTTGCCCACGCCTGTGGGTCCTGTGAATAAAAATACGCCGATTGGTTTGGTGGGATTGCCAAGCCCAGCTTTATTTTTTAATAGCGATTTATAAAGCGCATCGATTGCTAAATCCTGCCCATAGATTCGCGCTTTTAGCTTCGCGCGGAGATTTTTTAGCAAAATCTTATCATCTACGCTTTTATCCAAAGGTAGCTTCATAATACGCGCCACAAGCGATTCAATGTCGCTTTGGGTGATTTTATCTTTGCGCTTAATCTTATAATGCGCCCCCGCTTCATCAAGCAAATCTATCGCAGAATCGGGCAAAAACCTATCGTTAATATAGCGCGATGAGAGATGGACGCAGGATTCAAGTGCGTTTGGCGCGTAACTTACGCCGTGAAATTTCTCATAAAAGGGCGCTAGTTGCGTTAGAATCTTTATGCTATCATCAATGCTAGGCTCATTTATATCCACTTTGGCAAATCGCCGTGATAGGGCTTTGTCCTTATTAAAATGATTGCGAAATTCCCCAAAAGTCGTTGCGCCAATGCAACGAAATGCGCCGTTTGAAAGGGCTGGTTTTAGCAGATTTGAGACATCTAAGCTACCGCCACTCGTGCTTCCAGCCCCCACGATTGTGTGAATCTCATCGATAAACGCAATGGCATTTTTTACATTGCTAAAGCTATCAAGCACTTCTTTTAGCCGTTTTTCAAAGTCGCCACGATATTTTGTCCCAGCAATAAGGCTTCCTAAATCTAGCGCAAAAATTTTGCAATCTTTTAGCTCATCGATTATGTCATCGTTTGCAATTTTTAGTGCCAAACCTTCCGCAATGGCGGTTTTTCCTACGCCTGATTCGCCTACCAATATTGGATTATTTTTTTTTCTACGACACAAAATCTCACAAACGCGCTCAATTTCTTTTTCTCTCCCTATCACAGGGTCGATTCGCCCTTCTTTTGCCAAAGCGACAAGTTCTTTTGTGTAGGCGGAAAGCGCGGTGTTTTTGGCGTTTTGTGTGCTTTGAGTGGTATTTGCGACTACTTGCTCTAAGATATCGACTTTTGTGATATTTTGGCTTTTTAAAAGCATCGTGCTATATGCGCGTTCATCGCTTGTAATGGCGATTAGCAAGTCAAAAATATCCATATAACGCTTTTTTTTGTTATCCGCCATATTTATCATAGCACCAAAAACATTCTCTAGCGCGGTGGTGTAAATGGGATTCGTCAGCTTATTGCCCTCTTCTAGGTAATTTTTAAGATAATTTAGCGTTAAAATCTTTAGCTCACCGATATTTGCACCCACATTTGCCAAAAATTCCTCGCCGTCATCGTTATTTAGCAACGCCAAAAAAATATGCTCAGTGGTTAAAATATCGTGGCGCAGGATTCCAGCAGTCTTTAGCGCATCTTCCATAATGGCATTTAGATTTTTATCTAGCATCATTTATTTGTCCTTAAATGCGAGAGATTCGCGCTTTTTACTTGCAAAAATATTCATTTTTTTACTCGTCCTCAACTACGATTCGCAAGGGGAATCCAGCTTCTTTTGATTTGCTTCGTGCGATTTTTGCCTTTGTGTGGGCAATGTCGTAGGGATAAATGCCACAGATTCCACTGCCCTCGTTGTGAATCTTAAACATTATCGATTCAGCCTCGCTTTGGTTTTTCTTAAACACTTCGCATAATATCATCACCACAAATTCCATCGCCGTGTAGTCGTCATTTAGCATTACGACTTTAGACATTTTAGGCTGTGGAATCTCCAAATCTAGGGCTAATTCCTCTTTGATTTTTTCCATAATTTGCTCTTTGTTTTGAAAATTAACTTTGTAATTTTAGCATAAGTTTAAGCAATGGCGATTTGTAATATTGTATAATTTGCGTTATTTTTCAAATAAAAGCGATTTTAGATAGATTTTAAGGCGGATTTTATGAAGGTGTTTTTTAATTTTTTCTCGCGCTTTATGCCCTATATCAAGGGACATTACAAATATTTTGCCATTGCGATTTTAGGCTCTTTGATGACTGCTGGGGCAACGGCTGGAATAGCGTATTTTGTAAATCCCTTGCTAGGGACACTAAATGGCAAAGTGCCGAATCTCCCGCTTTTTAGCCTTGAATCAATGAGTAATAATAGCTATCTTGCGCTTGTTATGGCACTAATTTTAGTGGTGATTTATATCATAAAAGCTAGTGGAATGTATATTCAAGGCTATTTTATGAGCTACATTGGGGGCAATATCGTTCGCCAAATGCAAGATAGAATGCTTAGGCGTGTGCTATCTTTTGAAATGGCGTATTTTAATAAAATGCGCGGTGGAGAGCTAATATCTCGCACCGTTGGCGATGTGGGGGCGATTCGCACGGCGGTTAGCAACTATATCCCTGAATTTGTGCGCGAAGTCATCACAATCATTGGGCTTGTGGCGGTTGTCATTTACCAAAATCCGCTTTTGGCGTTTTTTGGGCTTGTCATCTTGCCACTTGCCATAATCCCGCTAAATATGGTGTTTAGAAAAATCAAAAAATATCTCCACACTTCTATGCAAAAAGGCGCGGATATTAGCGCGAAACTCGTGGAAATCTTTAATAATGTAGAAATGATAAAGGCAAGTAAT
>JBNMJF010000157.1:0-5125 GCA_050873665.1 Helicobacteraceae bacterium | reverse complement strand
GGTGGGGAAAGTGGCGAATCGTGCTAATTGCGCGAATCTGTGCCGAATCGTCATTGCGAGGCGGTGCAAACGCCGAAGCAATCCAAAATTACTTTTAGATTCGCTGAAAGTAAGTGAATCTTTAACGATTCGTGAATCGCCAAAATGGATACTTCGCCTTTTACAAAGGCTCAGTATGACGGAGTGGGGATAATTCGTCATACTGAGCGGAACGCAGTGTAGCGAAGTATCCAAAACAAAAGACTTAACGCAATGAGCAAAATAAATAAGCCAAGAGTGAATCAAATGAATAATGCTTAGATTTGTAAATAGTAAGCAATTCGCCTTGAAACCACGAATCGCTAAAATAGATTCTTCGCTACGCTCAGAATGACGATAGGGTGTGGATTGCCACGATTCGGCATTGCCGAATCTCGCAATGACGGCACAAAACGCGAAACGAAATGCAATGACAATTCCACCCACTCTGTCATTGCGAGACTTTTGCAAAAAGTCGAAGCAATCTAAAATGCGTGATTGTAAGATAAATGTGGATTGTAGCATTTTCAATGCCTTAACGACAGCATAAGGCGAAAATCGCCCTAAAATTATGAATTTTTGGCTTATAGATTCGTAGGGTTGAAATTTGTAGGTTTGATAATAGGCTAAATAAAGAGGGTGCGTTCCCCCCCCCTAGAAACGGACGCAAGGGCGCGAATAAAGCGAATCTTATGGCTTTGTGGATTTATGTAATTTATGATTTCACTTTGATTTAATTCCAAAATTTTGCCCTTTTAGTTAGTAAAGTAATTTTGGGATTCTAGTGATTTTGACTAAAAATATTCTTAAAGATGGATTTTTGATTTTTGGATTGCTCCGTGCGACAAATCACACTCGCAATGACGGGAAAGTAGAGAGATTCTACTTTTTGCAAAAGCAAAACGAAGCAAAAACTTTTGCAAGGATTCGCACTTCGTGCGGTTTTATTTTTGTTTGGATTGCTTCGGCAAACCTACGATTCGCCTCGCAATGACGATACAAAAAGATTGCTTTGCGCGAATCTGCGATTCTGCCAAATTCGTCCTTGATTCACCAGATTTGCCCTTTTTTAGCGCGAATCAACGCATTTTTAAAAACAAACCCTAAATCGGCATTACGCGTATATTTTCCGCGACATTTTCTTGCAAAATCGATTCAATAGCAAAAAGCGTCCCCGTAGAGCCACTCGCACAGCCACTACACGCGCCCAAATAGCGGATATACACATCGATGAAATTATCGCTAGTTTCCTTAATATCGATGATTTCCATATTTCCGCCGTCCATCACAAGCATAGGGCGGATATTTTCATCGATGACTTTGTCAATGGCTTTGACTTTTTGCACCATTGTCATATCCTTGAATACGATTTCGCCGCCCTTAGCGATATTTTCGCGCAGTTTCTCAGTCTCCATTTCCGCTCTCACATCGCGCAAAATATCCACCAAATAATATTTGCGCTCCTCGTGTCCGCCGGGTTTTATGCAGGATTTGCAAAATGCCCCTGCCTTTGTGTATTGCGTGATTTCCTCAACGGATTTTAAATCATTTATGCGAATCACATCACGAATCGTAGCTAAACTCACCCTAGCGCACTCGCACACGATGATTTCATCTTCAAAATCTTCAGCATTTTTACCCAAATAAATTCCCGCAGCTTTTTTGATGACATCGTAAGCCATTACCGAGCAGTGCATTTTCTGCCCCGGGACAGCGGGAGTGTCGGGGTCATCTCGTAAGGCGCGTTCCACATCGATATTAGTGATTTTCACCGCATCTTGCACGGATTTATTTAAGCAGAGTTCCACCATCATATCACTACTTGCAATCGCCGTCCCACAGCCAAAGCTCTTAAACTTCGCGTCAATGATTTTATCATTTGAATCCACTAGCCAATACAATCGCACAGCATCGCCACAAGCCTCCGCGCCGTAATCCGCGACAATGAGCTTCGCGCCTTTTTTGTCCGCTTCCTCTTGCGTGATGACGCCTAAATGCGTGGGATTATCCATTCGCTCTTGGACTTTTTTGGAGTAGGCTTCCCACAAAGAACCGCCTAATAATGTATCTTTTCCCATAGTTTTTCCTTTTAATATGAACTTGAAATATTACGCAAACGCGCGATTGCCGAATCGATGACTTTGATTGCATACTCAATCTCATCATCGGTCGTAAAGCGCGACAATGAGAGGCGAATCGCCGTGTGGGCTAACTCTTTATCTGCGCCGATTGCACTCATTACGGGATTCGCCTCTAAATCCTCACTCGCACACGCGCTTCCCGTAGAGGCGCAAATCCCAGCTTTGTTTAAATCCCAAAGCATTGCTTCGCCCTCAATCCCGCGGATACTCGCCAAAATCGTATTTGGCACTCTAGGCGAATCTTTGCCAATAATTAGCACATCATTATGCTTTAAAAGCGCGGATTCGAGTTTGTCGCGCATTTCTTTAACTTTGCTTAGCTCAAAGTCCAAATGCGACTTTGCAAGTGCCATCGCCTCGCCCATTCCGATGATATATGGCACATTTAGCGTCCCACTGCGTTTGCCCTGCATTTGCTCTCCGCCGTGAAATAGTGGCGTTAGCTCCAATCCAGCGCGAATATAAAGTCCGCCAATGCCTTTGGGTCCGTGAAATTTATGTGCGCTAAAGCTTAAAAAATCAACGCTTGATTCGACTACATTTACAGGAATTTTGCCGATTGCTTGAACGGCATCTGTGTGAAATAAAACGCCTTTTTCTTTGCAAATCTCACCGATTTTTTTTATGGGAAAAATCACGCCTGTTTCGTTATTTGCCCACATTACGCTAACTAGCATTGTTTGTGGCGTGATTGCCTCGCGCACTGCCTCTGCGTCAATCCCAGCCTTGCTATTTACAGGAATATAGGTGATTTTCACGCCCAATTCCTCCAAAAACTCACACGCCGCGCTAATGGCAGGGTGCTCGACTTGCGTGGTAACTATGTGATTTTTGCTCCCAAGTTTGCCACCATTATTCAAAATCTCATTAAAATACACGCCTTTTAGCACCCAATTATTGGATTCGGTGGCGCAAGAAGTGATAATCACATCATCGTTTTCATTTGCACCGATTGCATCATAAATCTTATCAAAGGATTCGCGCAGTGCTTTGTGCGTGGCAGTGCCGATTCGATGCAGTGAGTTTGGATTGCCATAGTGTTTGCAAAAATAATCACTCATCGCACCAAAAACCGCCGAATCCACCATTGTAGTGGCGTTATTATCCAAATAAACTTCTTTCATTTGCTTTATTTCCTTTATATTTGCGTTTTTTGATAAAAATTATTATTTAAAAAAGTTTGGCATTATTATGAAATTTTTTAAAAAAAGCAAGAAATTTTAATGCAAAATTGTTAAAATTTTGTATATTTTACACGCTTTATAAAGTATAATTGCTAAATTTTTTTAAACCCAAAGGATTCAACAATGAATATTTTAAACTCCATAAATGACTTTAACGAGGCAAAAGCAGTGATTGCTGGGGGCGTGAATTCGCCTGTCCGCGCGTTTAACTCGGTGGGCGGAAATCCGCGTATGATAAAAAGCGCGAATGGTTGCTATCTCATTGACGAGGACAATAACAAATATGTCGATTTCGTGCAGAGCTGGGGACCGCTCATCTACGGACACAAAGATTCGGCGACTTTGGAAGCGATAAGAGATGCACTTGAAAAAGGCGTAGGATACGGCGCACCCACGATTTTAGAGACGAAATTGGCAAAGGAAATCATCGAAGTTTATGATGGTATCGATAAGATTCGCCTTGTTAGTAGCGGGACAGAGGCGACAATGAGCGCGATTCGCTTGGCTAGGGCATTTACAGGACGCGATGATATTATAAAATTTGATGGCTGTTATCACGGGCATAGCGATTCGCTGCTTGTGAGTGCGGGAAGTGGCTGTGCTACTTTTGGTAACCCAAGCTCCCCCGGCGTCCCAAGCGACTTTAGCAAACACACGCTAGTGGCGCGATATAATGATTTGGATTCGCTAAAAGCGTGTTTTAAGGCAAGTGGCAAGGTGGCGTGTGTGATTATCGAGCCGATTGCGGGAAATATGGGGCTTGTCCCTGCTGATGCGGAGTTTATCAAAGGTGTGAGAGAACTATGCGATATTTTTGGCGCGGTGCTAATCTTTGATGAGGTGATGAGCGGATTTCGCGCGTCTTTAAAGGGTTCGCTAGGCTTTTATAATATTACGCCCGATTTGGCGACATTTGGCAAAGTCATCGGTGGAGGACTGCCACTAGCGGCATTTGGCGGACGCAAGGATATTATGGATATGTTATCCCCCACAGGCGCGGTTTATCAAGCGGGGACTTTAAGTGGCAATCCTATCGCCGTGAGCGCTGGACTAGCGGTGCTAAGGCAAATCAAACGCGATAAGGATTTATATATGCGCTTAGAAAATCTAGCGGTGCGTCTTACAAGCGGAATGAAAGATAGGGCGAATCGCTTTGGATTCGCCTTGCAAGTGGCGGTGCGCGGGAGTATGTTTGGCTTTTTCTTTAATGAAGGTGCGGTGCGAAATTTCGATGACGCCAAAAAGAGCGATACGGAGCTTTTTGCGAAGTTTCATCAAAAAATGTTAGAGCGCGGTGTGTATTTTGCACCATCGACTTTTGAAACTGGCTTTATTTGCGCTGCGATGGACGAAGGCGTGATTGATAGGGTGGTAGATTCGTGTGAAGTTGTGTTTGAAGAGCTAAAAAATGGGTGAAGCTAAAAAAGATTCGCAAGAATCTAGTAAAAATAAATCCGCACGAAGTGCGAATCCTTGCAAAAGTTTTTGCTACTTTTGGCTTTCGCCAAAAGTAGAATCCCTCTTACCTTTAAACCCTAATTTACCAAATAACGCACGAATAAGCGAATTGAAAAAAGATACCTCACAAAATCCCAAATTTCGCTCTATAATTGTCGGCGCAAGTGGGCTATCACTTGGCATCTCAATCGTAGTGGCGATAATGCTAGGCATTGGCGCAGGGGTGCTAATGCAAAAAATCTTTGATACATTTTGGGTGCTATTTTTGGGCGTATTTTGGGGCATTGCCGCCGCCGTGCTAAATGTCTATAAAGTCTATAAAGC
>JBNMJF010000156.1:0-5146 GCA_050873665.1 Helicobacteraceae bacterium | reverse complement strand
GCGCGTCTTTTAGATTTAGCTTTATGCTTAAAAGTGTCTGTGGCTCGAAAAATCCGCTTAGCTCAACGGCGGCTTTGGTAATTTTTGTGCAGGTTTTGGGATTCGTAAGATTCGCGCTTGGGGCGGGATTCGCGTTATTTGCAAAATTCGCGCTTGGATTCGTAAGATTCGCGCCATATTCCGCATTTTGCACCAAAAAGCTAAGACTTCCTTTATCAAAAATCACCACCACTTCAGGCGCGGTAATGCGCTTTAGATTGTCATCAAAGTTGAGATTTACGCTTTCCAAAATGCCACTTGCATAGAGATTGTCATTTACGACTTTATTGATATTATCAAGCGTTTTGGTGTAAAGATAGGCGCGTTTTATGGTGATTGCGCTAAATTCTGCTCGTTCATACATCCACTCGTGCACATCATCATCAAGCATTTTTATGTAGGGGGCTAAAATGTCAATAGATTCTAATCGCGTGGAATCAAGCACCACGCTTAAATATTTGAAATTCGTCTCGCCTTGAAAGCTAATCATATTATCCGTGCGATTGTTGATATACGAATCCAAATCAAAAGCAAAGATTCCCCCGCGCTCCACATACAAAATCCGCCCTTTTATGTCTAAATCCTCGTTTTTGACTTTTAGCGTTTGAATGTCAAGCATAATGTCGCCTTCTTCGCTATTTAGCGAGAAATCCGCCAAAATGTATGGAATATCCACTTTAAAAGATTCGCCATCGAAAAATACGAAATATTTTTCATTTTTTGCTTGAATGAGTGGCAAATCTAACTTTTCAAAAAACGATGACAAGCCCACAGCATAGCGCACTAACTGCGCGATATTGCTTATTTTGGGCGGTTTGGAATCTTTTGATTCGCGCTTAAAGTTGCGTAAGTCGATATTTTTTATTTCAAGGATTAGTTTTTTGTTTAATTTTAGATATAATCCATCAATTTTTATGTTAGCGATTGAGATTCGCTCAATGCGGAATCCATCGCTCAGCACTTTATAAACCAACGCAAGGCAGAGAATGACAATGAGCAAAATGGCGACTTTACTATATATCTTTTTTAATCTATTAGGCTTTTTTTTCATATCACTTTTTTATTATCTTAGTTTGGAATCGTCATATCCTAGCGTCATCAATGTGCCACGAGGTGATGTTAGTGCCATTATAACACATTTTAGGAAAAATAATTTAGACATAAATCGATTCGACAAATTTTTATTGCGATTTTTTGGGCATCCGCAAAGCGGGTGGATTGAGATTACGCCAAGCGATGCAATCAATCGCACGACTACAAAGGGCAGTTTTTTATATCAGCTAACAAGCAACAAAGCCGCGCTTAAGTCTATCACGCTACTTCCCGGGGAAACTATGCACTTTTTTATCGAGCATATCAACGAGCAGTTAGGATTGGATAAACAAGCCCTTTGGGACGCTTATAATGAATTTGCCAAATATCCAGATGGCGTAATTTACCCAAATACTTACAAAGTCCCGCTTGAAATCGGTCCGCGCTATTTGATGAATCATCTTATCTCCCAATCAATGCGCGAACACAAAAAAAACGCCATAAAGATTTTGGGGCGTTATGATGAAAAGCAGTGGTTTAACTATGTAACGATTGCCTCAATCGTGCAAAAAGAAGCCGCTGACATTAGCGAAATGCCTTTAGTCTCGGCTGTGATTTATAATCGCCTTAAGGCAAAAATGCCCTTGCAAATGGACGGCTCACTAAATTATGGCAAATTTTCTCACGCCAAAGTTACGCCAGAGCGGATTCGCAAGGATAAAAGCGTGTATAATACTTACTTAAATCGCGGGATTCCGCCATATCCTGTGGGAAGCGCGAGTTTAGACGCAATTTTAGCTACGATTCGCCCTGCGAGTGTGGATTATCTTTACTTTGTGAGGGATAGAAGCACGGGGAAGCATAGTTTTTCAAAGACTTATAAAGAGCATAAGAGCAACTTTTAAATGGTGAGCAATTCGTCTTTAGATAAGCATTCCGCAGATTTGGCAAATTTCGGGCGTTCGCAGACCATTAGTCTAGTCTCACGCCCCAAATTTGCCAAAAACTACGAAAGCCATACCGAAAATCCTTCCGTTGTAGATTCGTTGCACGAATCTAAAGGCAAAATAATCCGTCATTGCGAGATTCGGCGATTCGCCGAATCGAAGCAATCCACCCTATCCGTCATTGCGAGGCGATTCAACGAATCGCCAAAGCAATCCAAACAAATCATCACATTTCTACAAAAATTCACAATAGCAATATTGTGCCTATTTTTGCCCCTATCCGCTGATGAATCCTTTGCACCAAATGCAAATCACGGCATAACGATTATTAGCGAAAATGACGCATATTTCGAGCCACTTATCAAAAGCGATGAATACTACACCGCAGGGCATTATGTGAGCTATCTAAGCCCCGAATGGAGCGATTCGTGGATAAATAAAATCGCAGCTTTTTCGCACCTTTATGATAAGCATTTTTCGCGCTTTTCTGTCGCACTAAAGCAAGAAATCTACACGCCAGACAAAAAATACGACTATGATTTTACTCCGCCGACTAATGACATTTTGTTTGGCGCGGCGTTGTATGCGAATCTGTCCTTTGTGAGCCGAACGCGCGACTTTATGGAGCAATTTAGCCTTGATATTGGCGTTGTGGGACCTTATGCCTTTGGAAAGCAAGTGCAAAACGGCGTTCATCGCATTACAAACAACAGAGAGGCTTTGGGGTGGAATGTCGGCGCGTTAAAAAGCGAGATTTTGGTGAATCTGCATTACGGGCTGATTTGGCGGTGGGTGTTTATCGAGGATTTTTTTGATGTGTTGCCACAATTTCAAATTTCGCTTGGGAATGCCTACACAGCGGCGAGTGCGGGAATCAAATTTCGCGTGGGCTATGGGATTAAAAATGACTTTGGCGCACAAAAGCTAAAATCGCGATTCGCCCAAAATATCGTGGGCGATGGGCTAAAAATCTATGGCGTTTTTGGCTTAAGCGGGAGCGTTGTGGGACGCGATATGTTTGTAGAGGGCAACACAGGCAAATCCGCGCCCAAAAGCCCCGTAACAATCAATCGCTTTTTATACGAAGTCGAAGTCGGCGCGATGATAGGGTGGAAATATTTGTCATTTGGCTACATTTGGACTAGCGAATATCCGCGCTTTAGGGAGCAAAATGGGCATCACAAATACGGCTCACTGCGTTTAGAGATAATGTTTTGATTTTTGCTACCAAAAAAAAGCGCAAATGTAAAGTTTTTGTAAAATCTGTGGCGAATCGCGTGTGGTGTGAAATTTGTGTGGCAAATCTAGTCGATATAAGATAAAATTTGGAGCGCAAGTATGGTTTTTATCCTTGAAGATGACCAAAGTATCGCTGAGCTAGTGGCTTACGCGCTGAAAAATCAAAACATACAATCACGCATTTTTGAAAACGCACAAAGTCTTTATGAAGCCTTGCAAAGCGAGATTCCGCAGGTTTTGGTGTGTGATATTATGTTGCCAAATGAGAGTGGCTTAAGCGTGATTCAAAAACTGCGCCAATCAAACAAAACAAAAAGTCTTCCAATCATCGTGCTTAGCGCGTTAGGCACGGAGTATGATAAAGTAAATGGGCTTGATTTGGGCGCAGATGACTATCTCACAAAGCCATTTTCCGCGCTAGAGCTAATCGCGCGAGTTAAGGCGCAGATTCGCCGAAATGCGCCAAATCAAAGCAACGAACTGCGCTATCAAGGGCTTTGCCTCGCGCTAGATTCACGCACGGCGAGTATTGATGACAAGCCTATTGATTTGACGCCTAAAGAATTTGAGCTTTTGGCACTGCTTTTTAGCAACCGCAATCGCGCCTTTAGCAAGGACGAGCTGTTGGAAAATATTTGGGGATATAGCCACACGCGGACGCTTGACATTCACATAAGCTCTTTGCGCCGTAAATTAGGGCGATATGGTGGCTGTATAAAAACTCTGCGCTCGGTGGGATATAGATTTGATGCGCTATAAACCAAAAAGCCTAAAATCTAGGCTTATGGTGGCGATTTTCGCGCTGATTGTTTTGGTGCAAATGCTTAGCATTGCCATTAGTGCGGTATTTTTGAACGAATCGCATAAAAATGAAATGCTTAGAGATTTGGAGCATTATGCAAAATCTTTTGGAGAATCGCTAAATCTGTCATCAATCGCACTTGTGGCGAAAGATTCGCATTATCGCATAAGCATTATTGACTTAAATGGCAATGTGATTTTTGATAATAAATTTGACATAAAAACGCTTGATAATCACTTAGGGCGCGAAGAAGTGCAAAATCTATTGCAGGGCAAAAGCCCAAAAGCCGTGCGATTGTCCGATTCGGAACATAAGGAAAATCTATATTTTGCAAGATTCATCGCAAATAACGGCGAATCTAGCGAATCTAAAAAAACCGCAAAATCGGGCGAATCTCACCGCAAATCCGCCGAATCTACCAAATCAATCGATTCAATCAAATCCACCAAATCCCAAAATCTCATTTTACGCGTTAGTATTGATAAAGATTCGCTATTTTCTTACTTACGAAATTTTATGCCACTTTTTATCACGCTACTTATTTTTAGTGCGATTTTAAGCATTATTTTAGGAATTGCCCTTACGCGCAAAATCACAAACCCCATAAAAAATATCAATCTCTCCCACCCTATAAAAACCAATCCTTACGCCGAGCTGCACATATTTATGCAGCAAATCTCCAAGCAAAAAAAGAAAATCAAAAAACAGCTAAAATCCATAAAGCAAAGCAAATTACAATTTGACATAATCACAAAAAATATGAACGAGGGATTTTTAGTCCTTGATTCGCAAGGCAATATCACGCAGAGCAACGCCAAAGCCTTGCAGATTTTGCGACTAACACCCTACAATCAGCATATCAATATTTTCGCGCTTATGAGTGATTTTACCCACGCGATAAAAGAAAGCATAGATTCGAGCAATCAAACCTTTGAGATAAGCATAAATGAGTATTTTTTACAAGTCATTTGTATGCCTATTTTTATCAAAGACAAGCTAAAAGCAATCATCATTTTGCTATTTGATAAAAGTCTGCAAAAAGATATTTTTGAGCTACGCAAAGAGTTTAGCGCGAATGTAACTCACG
>JBNMJF010000155.1:0-5147 GCA_050873665.1 Helicobacteraceae bacterium | reverse complement strand
TTTAGGCAAAAAGGCAAAGAGCGGTGGCGTGGGGATTCTCACGCTTAATGCCACTACGAATCCCGCCATTGACAACGAAATGGCAATGGAATTTGTGAAAAATATCAATAGCGAAGTGGCGATTTTACCGCTTATCGCGTCTAATGTGAGCGATTTAGATGCCGAATCAAAGGGCGATTCTAAAATTTGTGATATTACCATTTTAAACGCGCTAGGTGGCGTGGGGATAAATTTAGACAGCGCAAAGGGCGCAAATACCATTGATAAAGTCGCCAAATACGCCAAAATGCTTGACATTCCGCTTTTTATCAACGCAAATGACAATTTGGGCGGAATGATAAATTACGGCGCATTAAGCGCAGAGCTGGGAATCCCCGCGCGAAATCCGCTTAGCGAAATCAAAGAAGTCGCCAAAATGCTTGAAGTGGCGATTTTTTATGGAATCAAAGTCGTTTTTAGCGCGATTAGCGAGATTCGTAGCCTTGAACTCATCAATCAAGCAAAAAAGCATAATCCGCAAATTTTCGCCGAAGTCTCCGCGCACCACTTGATTTTAAGCGATGAAGCGTGTAAGGATTATAACACAGCTGCAAAAATCAATCCGCCACTAAAAGGCACAAAAGAGCGGGATAAATTGCTTGAATCCTTGCAAAATGGTGAAATTGACATTCTTACCTCACTGCAATGTGCGCATTTTAACTCTAAAAAAGAGTTGCCCTTTGGCAATGCGGAGTATGGGATTGACGCGATTTCGCATTATTTCGCGCTTTTGTATAGCAATTTGGTGGATTCAAAAATCATTTCTTTAGAGCGATTATTTGCTCTATGTGCGGAAAATCCAGCTAAAATTTTGGGGCTAAATTGCGGAGCGATTGAAAAAGGCAAGGAAGCAAGGCTAATGGCGGTGGATTTGGATTCGCGTGTGAGTGTAGATGACGCATTTTCGCCCTATAATGGCGCGAATCTAAAAGGCAAAGTTGTGCGCTTTATTTAGGCGAATCAACATTTAAGCGAATCAAAAGGGAATAAAAAATGAAAGAAAAAATCTTAAATATGCTTTATTTAATGGGCGAAGAGCTGATGAATGCCGTGATTGTCGGCTCAAAGGCGATATTTATTTTAATCTTTGGGCTTTGGTTTGCCTACTTTATCGCAGGGCGCGTTAGAAAAATATTACTACGCGTTTTAAAGGACGAAATGCTTGCAGGATTCCTATCCAAACTCGCATTTGTCGGCATTATGATTTTAGTCGTAGTCGCCACGCTAGGCACTATGGGCGTTCAAACGACTTCGATTATCGCAGCACTTGGCGCAGCAGGGTTAGCTATCGCTTTGGCGCTAAAAGATTCGCTATCGAATCTTGCAAGTGGCATAATGCTCGTGGTTTTTCGCCCATTTACAAAGGACGATAAAATCGAAATTGGCGGATTAGTCGGCATTGTGGAGGATATTTCGCTATTTCACACTTATATGCGAATGGCGGACGGAAAGCTAGTGATTATGCCAAATACGAATGTCGCCACAAGTCAAGTGATAAACTACACCAAAAAGCATTTGCATAGGATTAAAGAAAAGCCCCACGCACTGCCACAAATCATCGATGCGGATAATGTCATCTTGCGAATCGATTGGCTTGTGGGCGTTAGCTATGATAGCGATATTGATGCTGTGAAAAATGTCATTTATCGCGCGGTAGAGGGGACTGATAATATTGATAATGGCACAAAAGATGCTAGTAAAAAAATCTTTGTAGGCGTGAATGAGCTACAAGCTAGTAGCGTGGAATTTGTGATTCGCGCGTGGGTGCTGGATAATAGCACATTTGCGACTACAAAAAGCGCGATGATTGAGAATGTCAAAAAGGCGTTAGATAACGCAAACATTGAGATTCCCTACAATAAAATCGATGTAAATCTAATAAAATAGGACTAAAATGGCAAGAGAGATTCAACTAATCGGCGCAAGTGCGGTTATTTCGTGTAATAAGCATTTTGAGATTATCAAAAATGGCGGGATTTTATTTAGCGAGGATAAAATCCTTAAGGTGGGCGATTTTGATTCGCTAAAAAGCCCCAAAATCCCAAGCAAATTCTATGAATCCTGCGTGATTACCCCAGCATTCATCAATCCACATATTCATTTTGAATTTAGTGGCAATGCCTCCACGCTAAACTACGGAAATTTCGGCGTGTGGCTTGATTCGGTGATGAAAAATCGCAATGATTTTTTTAACGATAGCGATTCGATAAAAGAGGGCATTAAGGAAGTTTTGCGCACTGGCACGGCGTCTGTGGGAGCGATTAGTAGCACGGGCGCGGATTTGGAGGCATTAAGCACAAGTCCGTTAAAAGTGGTGTATTTTAATGAGATTATGGGGACAGATGGGACGCGAATCGAGCAAATCAAAGAGCGATTCGAGGCGCGATTTAAAAAAGCGAAATTGCTAGAAAATCCGCGCTTTAAAAACGCGATTGCCCTGCATTCGCCCTATGCGTTGCATAGCGATTTGGCGGATTATGCCATTGATATTGCTAGAAGGGGCAAAATGCTTGTAACCACGCATTTTATGGAATCGCGTGAGGAGCTAATTTGGATTGATTACGGACGGGGCTATTTTAAGGATTTTTTCAAAAATAGCTTTGGAGTGGAAAATGCGCGTCCATTCTACACAAAGAGGGAATTTATGGAGCTTTTTAGCCAAGTGCCTACGCTTTTTACGCACTGCCTTTATCTGAGCAATGATGATTTTGAGCTATTGCAAAAGCTAGATAGCGATATTATCTCTGCCCCACGCAGTAATCGCCTTTTAAATAATCGCTATTTTGACTTTTTTAAGGCAAAGGATTTTAAATTTAAGCTAATTCTTGCCACCGATGGCAAAAGCTCGAATCACTCGCTAAGTCAGCTTGATGAAGCGCGATGCGCACTTTTTGCGTATAGAAAATTTGATGTAAATGCTTTGGCAAAAGAGATAATGCTTGGGCTAACGCGCAATGTTGCCAAACGATTTGGATTTAACAACGGCTCTTTAGAGCGTGGCAAGGCAAGTGATTTGGCGGTATTTTATGTCAAAGATATTGCCAAAAGTAAGCAAGTGCCTTTGCATTTTTTACTACACGCAAAGGAAGTCAGCGATTTATACATTAACGGAAAAAGGATAGATATTGAAAGCATTTAAAAAAATGTGGCGATTTTTTGTCATAAAGCCACTAAATTTTATTCAAACTTATTTTAAAAGCTGTTTGTTTATTTTGCTAGTAATCGTGCTTATCGCGGCTTTTACACCGCCAAAAACTCTACATATAAATTTAGCGCGAATCTATTTGGAGGGTCCCATTTTTAGAAGCGATTTATTTGCCACGCAGATTGAATCGCTAAAAAATTTTCCTAATCTAAAGGGCGTTTTGTTAATCATAGATTCGCCCGGGGGCGGTTTGTCGGCAAGTATTGAAATCGCGGATATGTTAGCAGAGCTAAATACGCAAATCCCCGTGGTTAGCTATGTGCGTGGGACTATGGCGAGTGGAAGCTATTATGCAGGAATGTATAGTAGGTTTATCGTGGCGAATCGTGGCGCGATGATTGGCTCAATTGGCGTGATTTTCAATGGTTATAATATCGAGGAATTGCTAGGCAAAATCGGCGTCCAATCTCAAGGGCTAAAAGCGGGAGAATTTAAGGAAGTAGGCACGATGACGCGCAAATGGAGCGACAATGAGAGAGCGTATTTACAAAATGTCCTAAATCAGCAATACGCAATGTTTGTGCGTGATGTGGCGAATGCTAGGGCAAAAACGCTTGGGAATTTGGACTACCGAATCTATGCGGAGGGAAAAATCTTTAACGCTTATGACGCCAAAGAAGTGGGGCTAATTGATTTAGTAGGCACACAAAAAGAGGCGGTGGCGTTGTTGCAAGAGCTAAGTGGCGTGAAAGAGCCTGTGTGGGCGAAAGAAGGCGTAATTGATAATTATCTTAAAAAAATTGGCGCAGAGGCTGTGAGCGCGGTTTTCTCGCAAATAAATATCATCAAATGAATTATATAATTTTAATAAGCACACCTGATTCGCGCGGTTTGGTGCATAAGATTTCAAGCAATTTGCTAGACTTTAATATCGAAAAAAATGATGAGTTTGTGGATAGGGAGAGTAAGCATTTTTTTATGCGCACGGAAATAAGTTGCAATTCGTCTTTAGAATTGCATTCCGTAGATTCGGCAAATTTGGGGCGTTCGCAGACCATTAGTCTAGTCTCACGCCCCAAATTTGCCGAAAACCACGAAAGCCAAACCGAAAATCCTTCCGTTTTAGATTCGTTGCACGAATCTAAAAAACAAAGTGGCGATTCTAGTGTAGATTGCCACGAATCCACCCAAGCCACAATCGAATCCAAACTCCGTGCGATTCTTCCGCCACAATCTTTCATAAAGATTACGCAAAAGCGCAAAAAGTCCATTGTCATTTTTTGCACCAAAGAGGCGCATTGCTTGGGCGATTTGCTGATGAAGCATTATAATAACGAGTTGGACATTGACATAAAAGCTGTGATTTCAAACTATGAGAGTTTGCAGAGTTTGGTGGAAAAATTCCACATTCCGTATTTTCACATTTCGCATAACGAGGCGGATTATGAAAACGCGATGCTTGAAGTTTGCGCTAGATTCGCCCCTGATTTTATCGTTCTTGCCAAATATATGCGGATTTTAAGCCCACATTTTATCGCGCATTACGAAAATCGCATTATAAATATTCATCATAGCTTTCTCCCCGCATTTATCGGGGCGAATCCCTACAAACAAGCCTATACGCGCGGGGTGAAAATCATCGGCGCAACGGCGCATTTTGTTACAAGCGAGTTAGATAGCGGTCCTATCATCTGCCAAGACATTATGCAGGTGAATCACACGCTTTCGTGGCGCGATATGCAAAAGGCGGGGAAAAATATCGAGCGCGTGGTTTTAGCCCGTGCGGTGGAACTCGCAATCGATGAGCGAATCTTTATCCACAAAAATAAAACGATTATTTTTTAAAATTTGCTTAAAATTTGTTTAAATTTATGATATAATCCCAAATTCATTTTTATTTTAAAGGATTAAATAAATGCGTGTTTTAATCATAGAAAACGATGAAAACTTAGGCGAATCGCTT
>JBNMJF010000154.1:0-5164 GCA_050873665.1 Helicobacteraceae bacterium | reverse complement strand
CCACAATGGCGTGGAATTTAGCGATAATAAATATCACAACTTGGGCTTACATTTCTATGGGCGCGAAAAATATGAGGATTTGGGGCGATATGAAGTAAGTAAAAATCCCGCTGATGTCGGTGCGTTTAAAACGCCTAGTTTGCGAGGTGTCAGCAAATCCGCACCATATATGCACAATGGATTATTCCCGCATTTAAGCGGTGTGATTCACGGATACAATGCAGGAATGGCGAATCCACAGCCAAAAGATGGCGTTATCTACAATCCGCCATTTCCAAAAAGTTCGCATTTATTGCAAAAGCTAAACTTAAGCGAGGAGGAAATGGACGCACTAGAGGCGTTCTTAAGGACGCTATAAATATAAAAAGCAAATTTATGTGTGGTTGTTTTTTGCGGAAGTTTGCTTTCCGCAAAACAATAATATTTTGCTTATTCCAACTCCGCTTTGAATCTATCGCTATCAAATTTACAGCCCAAATATTCCGCCACTTCTTTTATATCAATCTCTGCATTGCCCACGCAGCTTGTCGCCCCCGGGGAGGGCGTCATATTAAAGGTTAGCCCTTTTTTGGTAAGAATTTTTTTCTCGCCAAGCTCTAGCTTTTTCGCACCCAAATCAATCACTTGCGGACGCACTTCGCCAAAGCCATTTGCGTATGTCAAATCGCTCAGCCTTAAAGACGGGATAATCTTCCTAGCGTCCTTAATAAAAAGCCGTTTGCCAATGAGTGGCAATTCAAATGCCATATTTTTAAGCACATAAGCGCGAATCTCACTATCGCTAAGCAAATCAAAGCCCACCTTTAGCACACCTAGCTTAAAGTCGGTAGTCAAAAGCTCCCCGCTAATCTTATCCCAAAAGTGCTTTCCGCGCTCGAGCTTTGGCATAGCAAGGGCGGTGGGTCCAAGCCTAGTAGAGTCGCTCACCGCAATGTCTGGGTCGCCGTGAAGCGCGGCAAAGGGCAGTTTTGGATTTTGCACGCCATAGACTTTTCCACGCAAAAGTTTGCCCGGCACAAAGTAAAAGCTCCCTGCCACAGGCAAACAGCCCAAATCCTTGCCATAGCCACATTTTTGCGCTAGTGGCAGAGAAAACGACCCCGCATTCACAAGCACGAATCTCGCGCGAATCCGCTGTTTGTCGCTTGAGTGAATCATATATGAGCCGTCCTTGCCACGATATATGCCAATAACGCGAAATTTATTTAGCACTTTGTTGCTTGGATTTGCGATGAGTGCGGATTCCACAAAGCTATTGCTAATGACTTCAAAATTCATCGCGCACCACGATTCCGTGTAGCCTGATGCTACGACATTTTCGCTTCTATCGCCACCGCGCAAGGATTCGATGACTTTTGGCTCTAAGTTTTTGATTTGCTCTTTTTCAAAAAATTGCAATCCATCAAAAATCCCCGCAAACTCGCTATGTCGCTTTTTCATAAACTCGCATTCTTTGTCCCCCACGCCGATTGCGAGTTTTTGCATTTTAAAAATGCCCTTATTTTGGAGATTTTGTCGCAAGGCGTAGTTTTTTAGCTTATCGGCGGAGATTTTGACTTTGGCGGCTTTTTGCGCGGTGTAGTTTGTCTCAATCGAGCCATCGTGAATCGTCTGCGAATTCGCCTTTTGGCTGGAGCTAACTTGGGCTAACTTTTTATTTTTCTCCAAAAGCACGACTTTTTTAATGTCAGTGTATTGACTAGCGACATAAAACGCAGCACAGCCCGAAATCCCACCGCCGATGATGGCTAAATCAAAAACCTTTTCCATATCTTTATCCTTAAAATTTTAGCTTTGCTTTTGGCTTAGAATTTCGCAATTAACGAACAAAACCTTATTTGCATATTCCAGCACAGAAATATCGTGGCTGATTAAAATTATAGTATGATTAGCGTTTATTTGCTTTAATAATTGATAAATTTCTTTTTGCGTAGGCATATCGATATTGGCAGTGGGCTCATCAAAAATCAGCAATTTTGGGTTGCCACACAACGCTCTAGCTATCATTACGCGCTGTCTTTGCCCACCTGAAAGGCTACCGATTTTTTTATCTTTGATATGCCAAATGTTTAAAATTTCCATAATTTTTTGCGCTTCTAATTTATCAGTTTTTGTGATTTTATAGCCCAGCGTTTTTGCTTGTAAAAAGCCCATTAGCACAATGTCAAAGGCTTGAATCGGAAAGTCTTTATTTATATTAGATTCTTGCGAAGTGTAGCCGATGAGTGAATTTTTGTTAAATAAAGTTACATTTGGATAAATGATTTCGCCACTGCTTGGCTTTAAAAGTCCTAACAAAATTTTGGCAAGAGTGGTTTTGCCCCCGCCATTTGGACCGATTAGCGCGATAAAATCGCCTTTATTTACCGCAAAATCGATATTTTTTAGCACGAAATTATTTTCGTATTTAAAAAAAATATTTTTTAGGCGCAAAATGGTGGGCGAATCTTGGGTTGAATCGCTTGAATCGTGGGGCGATTTGGGCGAATCTAATTTGTGCGATTCGAGCGAATCCTGTGGCAAATCCAGCGATTCGCCGACTTTATTTGGCTTTAAAAACGCCACATTATCCATTAGATTCGCGCTATTTTGCATTTAATCTTTCGCCACTTCGCTTAAAAACGCATTCACATTTTCAAACCAATCATAAGCAAGTGGGTCGGCGGTTTTGACGCTTAGCTTCGCCTCTTTGGCAATCGCACGGGCATTTTTGGTGGAAAATTGCGGTTGAATAAAAATCTTTTTAATATTATGCTTTTTGATTAGCTCTAAAATCTCCTTTGTGTGGGCGATTTTCGCCTCTTTGCCGTCCTTTTCAATAGCAATTTCCTTTAGCCCAAGCTCATTTGCGATATATGAAAAAGCGGGGTGATATACCAAAAATGCCCCGCCCTTGCGCCCAAAAATGCCCTTAAAATACGCAAACATTTTGTTAATCTCTTTTTCAAATCGCGCCAAATTTTTCTCATAAATGGCGCAGTTTGGGGCATCTATCTCGCATAGATTTTTGGCAATAACCTGCGCGTGGGCTTTTGACAGCACGAAAGATAGCCAAATATGCGGATAATGGCGGTGGATTCCTTGCGAATCTAAGTGCGAATCGGGCGAATCTACGCTAGATTCGCTATGGGATTCGTGCAATTCAAGTGATTCGTGTGAATCTTTTGATTCGGCTTTAGATTCGCCCAAATTTGCGCTAGATTCAAGCGAATTTGCATTTTGATTCGCATTTGATTCGCCCAAATCCTTATGAAAATGCCAATCCACTTCATCTAGCCCATACTGCGCCAAATACGCTTCTAACTCGCCTTTATGTAGCGGTGCGATGATTTTTAGATTTGGATTCGCACTCTCAAATCGCCTAAGCCACGCGTGTTCAAACGGCATACCAATGGTGAAATAAATCTGCGATTCGCTTAGCTTTTGCAATTCTTTTAAAGACGGCTCGTAAGTCTCAGGCGACTTGCCCTTTTGCACCATAATATTTACTTCTACCAAATTTCCTGCAATTTTTTGCACGAAAAATGCCTGTGGAATCACACTCACACTCACGCTAACCTTTGCAAACACCGCACTTACAGCAAATAACGCAACTATTAAAATTCTCATATTTTCTCTCCTTTATTTTTTTTCACGCCACAAAAGTAAATTCTCAAATCAAAATCTCATCTTTAATCCGCAGTCCAAAGCCATCAAGCGCAATATATTGATGATTTTTGCGCGTGGAGAGTAGCGTAAAGTCGCTAATCTTTAGGCTTTTTAAAATCTGTGCGCCGATGCCGACAACCTTGCTTGATTCGCTCTTATTTTTGTCGCTCATCTCGTTATTGACATTATTTAGGCACACCAAAAATCCGCCATTTGTCCGTAAAAAAGCAACAGATTTGCTAATCGTTTCAAATTCGTTGCCTTCCAATAATTGCAAAGTATTGTTAAATGAGTGAAATTTTACATTAGGCACAGACTCCGCACCATTCGCGCCGAATCTATACACGATATGCTTTGAATCCAAATGGTCTATAAAGTCGATTCGCTCACACTCTGCGCCAAAAAACTGCACTTTAGATTCGCCTATTTTATTCACCAAAACTTCGTATTGAAATTTATAATAAACCAAATCAGAGACATACAAAATCTTTAAGCCGTGCTTTTTTGCGAACTCTAGGACGAAATTATCATCATTACTCGCCATCGTGCCGTCATTTTTCATTAGCTCACAAATCACCGCGATTGGCTTGAGATTGGCTAATTTGCAAATATCCACACTCGCCTCCGTATGCCCCGTGCGCACCAAAACGCCACCTTTTTTGGCAATGAGCGGGAAAATATGCCCGGGCTTTGCAAAGTCGCTTGGCGTGGAATTATCATCGCAAATTAGTTTAATTGTCATATCGCGCTCAAACGCGCTCACGCCTGTTTTGGCGCGTTTAGCATCAACGGATACGGTGAAAGCCGTCTCGTGATTGGAGCTGTTTTTATCCACCATTAGCGGGAAATCTAACTTTTTGGCGATTTCATTTGTAAGGCTCACGCACAAAACGCCCCGCGCCTCAGTTACCAAAAAATTCACCTTTTGGGGCGATGAAAACTCCCCAGCATAGACAATGTCGCCCTCATTTTCTCTGCCCTCATCGTCCATTATGATTATCATCTCGCCATTTTTAATCGCTTGTATGGCGTCCTCTACGCGTGTAAGTTGCATTATGGATTCCTTATATTTGAGTTTTGGCGAGCCGTGCCAAAAAAATTAAAGATTTTTTAAAAAGTTGCGATTATAGCAAATTCCACTTTAAACGCTTGACAAAAAACGATAAATTTAAATATAATTCGCGTTTTATTTTTGCGTGTTAGATTCGCAAAAAGTTTTATGAGCGATAAATGCGCGTCATTGGGGTATAGCCAAGCGGTAAGGCAGCTGGTTTTGGTCCAGCCATTCAGAGGTTCGAATCCTTTTACCCCAGCCACTTTTAGAAATCAAGGTTTAAATTTTATCGCGGGATAGAGCAGTCCGGTAGCTCGTTGGGCTCATAACCCAAAGGTCGGTGGTTCAAATCCGCCTCCCGCACCCAAACACACACACCTAGAAGTCCTTAGAATTCTTATAAACCCTCCATTAAATAAAAATTGCAAATGCAAGTTTATGATAAATCATACATTTTAATCT
>JBNMJF010000153.1:0-5191 GCA_050873665.1 Helicobacteraceae bacterium | reverse complement strand
TTATCATTAAAGCGCGTGAAATTTTTATTAAAAATGCGCCACACAAAGTCGGGATACCACCCACACGCCTTTATCCACTCGCCATTGTAGAGATTTTTGCGTGGCAGGGCGTAGATTTGATTTGGCTGCAAATCAAGCGCGTTTATCTCGTGTAATGCGCTAGATTCAAGCACTTCATCAGAATCAAGCGATAAAATCCACTCATTTTTGGCAAAACTCACAGCTAAATTTTTCAGCGCACCAAAGCCGATGAACTCGCTTTGCTCCACGCGCAAATTTTTATAAGTCGCATTAAATTTCTGCGCAATTTGCAAGGTTTTATCCGTGCTACCATTATCTAGCAAAATAATTTCATCAAAATCCCGCACAGATTCAAGGCACTCTTTTAGCGTGGATTGCGCATTTTTGACTAAAATCGTTACGGATATTTTATGCTTCAAAGTTTGCCTTTTATTATTAAAATTCTCGCCGAATCTTATAAAATTTAAGGTAAATTTAGCTTTAAAAACGATAGAATTGCAATTTTATTTTTAAAATGGTCGCGTAGCTCAGTGGTAGAGCACTACCTTGACATGGTAGGGGTCGTTGGTTCAAGTCCAATCGGGACCACCATAGATTTTTTTTAATAAAGGCGAAAGGCAATTTTGAGCGAAATAATAGCTTACAAAAAAGATGATAAAATCTTTGATTTACAAACGATTAACGAGCTTTCAATCGATACAGCGGATTATGAAGCAATCCATTTTGATAACTCCAAAGATTCACTAGAGATTTTGCGCCACTCTACCGCGCATTTAATGGCACAGGCGATTAGAGAGCTTTTTAGCAATGCAAAATTTTTCGTGGGACCCGTTGTAAATGAAGGATTTTATTACGATTTTAAGGTTGATGAGAAAATAACGCCAGAGGATTTACCGCGAATCGAAGAAAAAATGCGCCTTTTAGCAAAGCAAAATAGCCAAATCTCTAAAATCACTATGTCGCGCAAAGACGCAGAAATGCGATTCAAAGGCGATGAGCTAAAAATGGCGGTTATGAGCAAAATTGAAGGGGATAATTTTAGTGCGTATAAGCAAGGGGATTTTGAGGATTTATGTCGCGGACCGCATATCCCTAGCACGGGACTGATTCGCCACTTTAAACTTACAAAACTCGCTGGTGCGTATTTGGGTGGCGATGAAAATGCCGAAATGCTTACGCGAATCTATGGCATTGCATTTGCGACAAAGGAAGCGTTAAAAGAATACGAATTTATGATGCAAGAAGCCGCAAAGCGCGACCATAGGAAGTTAGGCAATGAGTTAGATTTATTTTGCTTTGATGATGAAATAGGTGCGGGATTGCCTATTTGGCTACCAAAAGGTGCAAGATTGCGCAAAAATTTAGAAAATCTTTTGACAAAGGCATTGATTGCGCAAGACTACGAGCCTGTGCGCGGACCTGAGATTTTGAAAAGCGATTTGTGGAAAATTAGCGGACATTACGACAACTACAAGGAAAATATGTATTTTACCACCATTGATGAGCAAGAATACGGCATAAAGCCGATGAATTGCCTTGGGCATATCAAAGTATATCAAAGCGCGGTGCGGAGTTATAGGGATTTGCCCTTGCGTTTTTACGAATACGGCGTAGTTCATCGCCACGAAAAAAGTGGCGTGTTGCACGGGCTTTTGCGTGTGAGGGAATTTACGCAAGATGATGCGCATTTATTTTGTCGCCCAAATCAAATCGAATCTGAGATTGCGAAAATCATCGCATTTGCCACTAGGATTATGGATAAATTTGGCTTTAAATACGAGATGGAAATCTCCACGCGCCCTGAGAAATTTATCGGTAGCGAGGCGATTTGGGAGGATTCGACAAACGCGCTTAAAAACGCGCTAAATTCGCATAATATCAATTTTAGCATTGATGAAGGTGGCGGGGCGTTTTATGGACCTAAAATCGACATAAAGATTACAGACGCAATCGGGCGCAAATGGCAGTGTGGCACGGTGCAGATTGATATGAATTTACCTGAGCGATTCGACATTTCCTACATTGATGAAAATAATACCGAGCAACGCCCTGTGATGATTCACCGCGCGATTTTGGGGAGTTTCGAGCGATTCGTGGCGATTTTGATAGAGCATTTTAATGGCGAGTTTCCTATCTTTATCGCGCCTACGCAGGTGATTTTTATCCCTATAAGTGATGAGTTTGCGCCGTATGCGAAAGATTTAGCGACAAAATTGCTTGAATTTGGCGCATTTGGCGAAGTGAATCTAAAAGGCGATAGTTTTAACAAGCGGATTCGCGTAAGCGAAAAGCAAAAAGTCCCATATATCGCTATCATTGGCAAAAGCGAGATTGAAAAGGGCGAAGTTGCGATTCGCGATAGAATCACCAAAACGCAATATAATCTAACAAAGGAGGAATTTTTGAGTAAGATTAAAAACGAAATGAGCGAGGGGAATTTTTGAGAGACAACACTTTTCTAAATGATGAAATAACATTCGATGAGGTGCGCTGTATCGGCAATGACGGCGAACAGCTAGGCGTAATAAAAACAGCGGAAGCAAAAAAAATGGCACAAGATGCGGGGCTAGACTTGGTGCTTATCTCGCCCACCGCCAAACCGCCCGTGTGTAAGATAATGGATTACGGCAAATTCTGCTATCAAAAAGAAAAAAAGCAAAAAGAGGCAAAGAAAAAGCAAAAGCAAATCGAAGTCAAAGAAATCAAGCTATCCCCGCAAATCGCCCAAAATGACATAAACTACAAAGTCAAACACGCAAGGGAGTTTTTGGAGGCTGGGAAGCATGTGAAATTTCGTGTGTTTCTAAAAGGGCGCGAAATGGCAGACCCGAGGGCTGGATTTAGTGTGCTAAATCGCATATTAGAGACTATGCAAGATTGCGCAAATGCGGAGGGAGAGCCGAGCTTAGAAGGGCGGTATGTGAATATTTTGGTAACGCCGAAGAAGAAATAAAAGCGCGAGTGTTTGTTTTTGCTTCGGCTAACGCCTTGCAACCCGCTGGGACGCTTTTGTAAGTTTCCGTCATTGCAAGAAAATGAGCATAGCGAATTTTCGTGGCAATCCACACAAAATAAAACATTTTCCACCCTTTAAGCCAATTTTTAGTCAAGCGAAACTATGATTGCAAAAAATTAGATATAGACAAGGACAAAAAAATAATGATAGTTGAGATGATGGGCGGACTTGGTAATCAAATGTTTGTTTATGCGTTTGCAAAAGCATTGCAAATAGAGGGTTGCGAGGTAATTATTGATGGAAGTTCATTTAAAGCAAAAATGGTGGGGGGGGGAATTGCGTAGATTCTAATCCATATCCACGCCATTTAGAAATCGAGCATTTTAATATTTCAATGCCTATCAATATTCATTATCGGTTCAACAAAATTGCACGATTCAAAGTGCAATATTTGCCGTATAGATTAAGTCAATTTATGTGTAGCAAACAAAAAGATTCTAGTTATAAAAATTACAAATACCGACATTATTGTGTAGTATCAAGCACGATGTTAGAAAACGAAAATTTTGTTAAAAATGTTGCAAAGTTACATAATAAAACTTATTTTCGCGGTGCATTTCAGCATTTGCATTGTTTTTCACATATCGCACACACGATTCGCGCGGAATTTATGCTTAAAACGCCACTAAATCACGCAAATCAAGTGCTAAAAGAGCGCATTTTATCAAAAAAAGATTCGACATTTTTACACATTCGGAGGGGTGATTATCTGCAAAGCCCATATTCTTTACAATTAGCCACAGGCTACTATAATGGCGCACTTCGCGCACTTTTAAAGCGCGTGGCAAATCCGCATATTTTCGTTTTTAGCGATGATATGGATTTCGCGGAAAATTATCTTTTGAAATGCCTTGATACCACGCTAACAAACAAGGCTAAATGGGAGTTTGTAAAAGGCAATGATGAAAGCAACGCCGCGTATGAAATGGAGCTAATGCGCACCTGCCAAAATGCAATCATCGCAAATAGCACTTTTAGCTGGTGGGCGGCGTATCTCATCGACAATCCGCGCAAAGTCGTGGTAATGCCAAATCGTTTTTTCTACGATGATACAATTCCCAAAGTGCGCTATATTAAGCCAAAAGGCTACATAGAAATTGACTATAATTGGGGATTTGAGGTGTGATTCGCGCGATAAACTTTTGAACTATTAAAGTGCGATTTGGATTGACAGAATTAAAAAAATACAATTTTTATGGCAAATTTGTAGTAGATTCGTAACTTTTTTGACATAAAAGCGCAGTTTTTTGCCAAATTTTAAATATTTTTTTGCTATAAATGCGAGTTTATTTCACTTCAAGGGGGCTAAAATGGCTTTAATGATAAATGATGAATGTATCGCTTGTGATGCGTGCAGGGAGGAATGCCCAAATGAGGCGATTGATGACGGAGAGCCGATTTATGTCATCGACCCTGACAAATGCACGGAGTGTATCGGGCATTACGATGAGCCAAACTGCGTGACCGTTT
The DNA here is from genome assembly GCA_050873665.1 of Helicobacteraceae bacterium. Lineage (GTDB taxonomy): Bacteria > Campylobacterota > Campylobacteria > Campylobacterales > Helicobacteraceae > NHYM01. The sequence goes on along the minus strand of JBNMJF010000153.1, from coordinate 684 downwards.
GCCCCGTAGATGCGATAGCTCCAGACCCTGACAATGTGGAATCAATCGATGAGCTAAAATTTAAATTTCAAAAGCTAAATGGCGATAGTTAGGGCGTGGCTTTGTGGATTCGCGGTGGATTTTGGGCGAGATTCGTGGATTTGGCGCGGATTTTGTGGATTCGCAAATAGATTCACACAAGTGCAATGACTAACAAAAATTTAAGGTTTTTTTTACAAGAATTTGGCATTAAAAAATGATAAAGGAATAACGATGAAAAAAATGGCTTTAAGTGCGGTGAGCGTGGCGGTTGCGACATTATTTTTTGGGTGCAGTGGCACGATAAATATTTTGAACTCCGATGCGCGAATCGTCCGCATTGTTACAAACGAGCCTACGCCTGATTGCCTGTATTTGGGCGAAGTGTATGGCACACAGACGAATAATGGCTTTTTTAGCGAGGCGGAGCTAAATGAGGGCGCAATCAACGATACGAAAAATAAGGCGCATAAACTCGGTGGCGACACAATCTTTTTCCTAACAAATCAAAATAAATTCACCGTGCGCTCTACGGGCAATAGTATCATTTTGGACGATAGTTTGAAAACGAGTAATGAGGTGAATATTACGGCGTTAGTTTATCGCTGTCGCGGGTTGTAAAAAAGCGCGTTTGTCTTTTGGGCTAAAATCGGGGATTGCTTCAAC
>JBNMJF010000152.1:0-5192 GCA_050873665.1 Helicobacteraceae bacterium | reverse complement strand
GCGATTCGCTCACTTTAAGCGAATCTATGCACTTAAGATTCACACAATCCATACGATTCGCTACTCCCTACACCACTTTTAAAGGAATCAAAATGCAAACTTAAAAGGATAAATTTTGGCGCGTAACAAATAAGCGCGTAGTTGAAAATATATAAAATCGTGGCGGTTAAGATAAAAAAAGTAAAGCCCACAAAGGGCAAAAAATTCAACATAAAGGACAAAACAATGGCATTTAGTAAGTATTTTCGCCGATTTCGGCTTTTAAAACAAATCGATTCGATTCGCAAGGCAGTGGAGCAAGTACCAACCTATACACAACTGATACTAAATATTCAATTATTGATTAGTGATATGTATAGGACACAAGTTCTCTCTCAGCCCAAGTATGCAGACAAAAAGCGATTAGAGCCTTTTGGATTCAAAGTGTATAGCCAAAATGAAGAGGACGGAATGATTGCAGAGATTTTTAATCGCATAGGCACGACAAATAAATTTTTTATCGAATTTGGCGTTGAAGATGGATTGCAATGCAACACGCATTTTTTGCTTTTTCAAGGCTGGGAGGGCGTGTATATGGAGGGTAGCGCAGAGTTTTGCGAGAAAATCCGTGAGAACTTTAAGATTCCGCTTGAAAGAGGGCAACTTACACTTTTACATAGCTTTATCACGGCGGAAAATATCAATGATTTGATTGCGCAGACAAAGGCAAAGGATTTGGTTGAGATTGATTTGCTAAGCATTGACATTGACGGCAATGATTATCATATTTTTAACGCTATTAGCGTTATCAAACCGCGCGTGGTGGTGATAGAATTTAATGCGAAATTCCCACCACCTGTGGAATATGTGATGCCTTATGATGCTTGTTATTGTTATGACAACTCAGATGCGCAAGGTGCTTCGCTTGAATCGCTTACAAAGTTAGCAAAACAAAAAGGCTATAATCTCGTGGCTACGGACTTAAAAGGCGTAAATGCGTTTTTTGTGCGCACAGATTTGTGTGGGGATAAATTCGCTGATGATTGTAGTGCAAAAAATCTCTATAACAAATTTAAATATCCAATGCTAGAGTTTCATACAGGACATACAGGCAAATATTTTTTGCCTAATGGGGCGAAGTAGCGTTGTTGTGCTAAGTTTATCTATGTCTTTGCAAATTTTTGGCTAACGCCGATTTTTGCAATGGGGTGGGGCAAATCTAGCACAAACCTAATTCGATTTTGTCGTTATTTATCCCTACGATTTCTACCGCTACGCTTTGTCCCTCGCTAAAGTCGCTTAGTTTGAGATTTTTGGCAAAGAGTTTTGAGCTATGCACCAAGCCATCGATTCCGCTTTTGATTTCTATGAAAATGCCAAAATGTGCGACTTTTTTCACCACTCCATCGAATCTATCGCCCACCTTTAGGCTTGAATCTATGCTAATAAAATCCAAAATATACTCTTTCGCGCCCTCCAGATTCGCGCTATTTTGGCTAAAAAGCGTGATTTTCCCGCTATCTTTGGCAATGTCAATGGTTATATCGAATCGCTCGATAATTTGCCTAATATGTTTGCCACCCTGCCCGATTATAAGCGGGATTTTCGCCTGTGGCACGGAGAAACTCTCACTTTTTGGTAGATTGTCATTTAGCACGATTTTTGTCCGCGCGTCTTCCAAAAGCCCTAAAATTTCGCACCTTGCCACACGCGCTTTTTGCAACGCCTCAGCTAAGATTTCCACGCTAATATCGCTAATCTTTATATCCATTTGCAATGCGGTTATGCCATCAATATTCCCTGCGACTTTAAAATCCATATCGCCCTCAAAGTCCTCTAATCCCGCTATATCGGTAAGAATCGCGTATTTTTCGCCATCTTTGATTAGTCCCATTGCGATTCCCGCTACCAAAAATTGCGGATTTAATCCCGCCGCATAAAGGCTCAAACTCCCGCCACACACACTTGCCATTGATGAGCTTCCGTTGCTTTCAAGCACTTCGGCGACTATGCGAATGGCTTTTTCATCTAGCTCAAAATCGCCGAAATTTAGGCTTGATTCAAGTGCGCGTTTGGCTAAATTGCCGTGTCCTAGCTCTCTGCGCCCCACCGAGCCGATAGGATACGCCTCGCCTGTGGAAAAAGAGGGAAAATTATAATGAAACATAAAGCGATTTTTGCCACGAATGCTTAGATTATCCACGCTTTGGGCGTCATTTTCGCTACCTATGGTGCAAACCGCCAAAACTTGCGTCTCGCCTCGTGTGAAAAGTGCGCTTCCGTGCGCATTTGGCAAGATATTTGTTTTGATAGAAATAGGGCGAATCTCGCTCAAATCCCGCCCATCAAGGCGAATCCCCTCATTTAAGATTTTGCCACGAATAAAATCCCTTTTGATTTTTGCAATAGATTTTTCCACGCTAAGCGTATCAAAGTCGCGCTCATTTGCGATTCGCGCCTTTAGTTGCTCCAAAGCTACGCTATTTTCGCTCTTTGCCATTGTCAATAAAAGATTTTTTATTTCATTGCCGTAATCTGCGCTGACTTTTTCAAACACTTCGCCAAAGTCCGCATTTTCTTGCGAATCCGCCAAAATCAAGGGCGTTTTTTTATGCGATTCAAGCGCGTTTGCATACAGCGTGGAGGTTTCTTTGATATGATTTTTTGCCATATTTAACGCCTCTAGCATTTTATCTTCGCTCAACGCCCCGCAATTACTTTTAAACTCAATCATAAAGATATTTTCATCATCGCCAGAGACAAATAAATCTATACTAGATTCGCCTAAATTTGGCGGATTTATCACAAATTCATTATCGATTCGCCCGATTCGCAGGGCGTTTATGGGGCGATTTATAGGAATATTTGAAATGTATAACGCCAAAGACGCCGCATTTAGTGCCAAAACCTGCAAGTCCTCATCACCCGCGCTTAGCACAAATACGCTCATTTGAATAGGATAGTGAAAATCCTTAGAGAAAAGCGGACGAATGCTTCTATCAATAAGGCGGGAGGTTAAAATCTCAAACTCGCTAGGCTTCCCTTCGCGTTTGATAAATCCGCTTGGAATCCGCCCATTCGCGTAGGCTTTTTCGATGTATTGCACCGTTAGCGGGACAAAATCGCCTTCATTTGGCTCATTTCCCATTGCTACCGCTGCTAAAATCACCGCCTTGCCTTTACGCAAAAGCAACGCACCATTTGCCTGACGCGCTACCTCATCAATCACTAGCAATTCGCCGTTATTTAGATTTATTTCCATTGTCTGCTCCTTTTATTGATTTGCTTAGCATTTCCACCACGAGTGCCGAATCCACGCCTCCAAAATCATCATAATAATACGCCGTATCCACGAAATGTTTGGGCGTGTAAAAGCTATAAATCGCATCTACGCTTGTCTCTAGCAATTCCCGCGCATCGCTACTAATCACAGGCGTAGCAATGCGAATCGTGCTACAAAATTTTTTCACACAAGTCTTTATCGCCACGCTCATCGTAAGTCCGCTCTCAACGCCATCATCAATCAAAATCACATTGCGCTTATTAAGTGAGCGCATAGTCTCGCCCTTGCGGTATTTGTAGATATTTGGCAAAATGCCTTCATCATAACGCCTTTTTGCTTCGCCGTAGATAAAATCATAGCTTATGCCAAAAGATTCCACAAGCGCGTCATTTATGGCAATATCCATACTCTCACTTACGATTGCCACTTCGCATTCGCTATTTTTGGGCGCAAAAAGTGGCTCTGTGAAAAGAAAATCAAGTGGCAAGTCGAATCTGCGTGAGATTTCATAAGCCAAATATAATCCGCCGTAGCTTATGGCGATTAAAATCGTATTTGCCTTGCTAAACTCGCCACTTGGGATAATATCTAACATTTTGGTTAGCGAATCGGCGCGATTTTCAAATTTTGTGTAAAGCTTATCTATCATATTGTCCCCTATAAATTTATTGCGCGATTTGCTCTCTAAAACTATATCGCAAACTCGTTGAGGTTACAGGCACGAATCTAAACTCTAAGCTAATGTAGCGATTCGTAACCGCTCTTGAGCCTTGCGTGGTTAGAATCGGCGTAATTTCATTAGCGAATTTTAGCCCAATACCAAAGCAGCGAATATCCTTTGAAATCGTAAGCGTCCAATCGCGCAAATATTTTTTACCAAAATCATATCCAAAGTCAGCATAAAGTGTAAAGTAGCTAAAATCTTGGTAGAGTTTCACGCGCAAAAAATTTGTCGTAGTCTCCACGCAAGTGCTGTCATTCCAAAGCGAACAAATGCGCTTTTCTTGGTCGGCTAATTTTTGCTTAAGATAGTAAGTGATATTTGTGCGAAAATATCCATAAGAAAAATTTAGCCCAAAGGACAGCTCCTCTAAGTTTTTAAGCTGATAGGAAAATTTTAGCGTGTTTGTTAGCGTTAGATTCGTAATAGGCGTGATGCCGATTTCATTACGCAAAGATTCGTATTTCAAAATATCTTTTTGCGTTAAGTCAATATTTTGGAATATGCGATGATATAAAATCTCCTCGCCCTCCATTCCAAAAAAATACTGCGAAAAGGACAATCGCACATAAGGCTTTGTCTCGCTAAAGATTGTCGCATCGCTAAAAGTGCTTTGAATTATGCCAGAAGTCGCATTTGTGGGCGTAAAAATATTATTGTCATCATCTGTGTATTTATAAAGCGCGTCTGAAAATTCCGCTTTGACATTTATGGCGTGGAAAAATTTATCATAATGCTTTGCAATATCACTTGCCAAAAATAGCCCGTAATTCGCGCTAAAATATGTGCTTGTCTTACCATTTAGTTGCGCGTTGATTTGGCTTGTGCGATTTAGTGTAACGATTCCCGCATTTGCGGCGAGATTCGCCCCGATTGTGGCAAACTCCGCAAAAATCGGCAAGTGAAAATACAACGGCACACGAACGCTATTATCCACATAGCCAAAGCCTTGATAGCGCATAATATTTTTGGTGTTAAAATCAATCGAATAAATGAGATTTTTAAGCCCAGCGTGTGAGATTGCCTTGTGATATTGAAAATGTGGCAAAGTATGCAAAGTATTGGAATTTGTGGGGCTTTGCAAGTCCAAAAAATATTTAAAATAAAGTCCGCCGTAATGTTCGCCCTTTGTGCCAAAAAAGTTTGCTTTGGAAGTTTGGATTCGGTTTTCAATGTCGCGATTCCTAGCGTCCTGCAAACGAATATAAT
>JBNMJF010000151.1:0-5233 GCA_050873665.1 Helicobacteraceae bacterium | reverse complement strand
GCCCTAAAACTACCGCAAGATAAGCTATTAGAGCTAAAAACAGAGATTGCCAAAAATGCCAAAGATTCGCCACTCAATGCCTATATCATCGATGAAAATTCGCTATGCGATTCGGGCGAATCTGGCAATTTGAGCGAATCTATCCAAAGCGGAGTGCCGATTTTAATCAAAGATAATATCAATGTCAAAGGCTGGGAAATCACCTGTGGCAGTGCGATTCTAAAAGGTTATATTTCACCATACAACGCCACTGCGATTGAAAACTTGCAGAAGCACAATTTTATCCCCTTTGGCAGGGCAAATATGGACGAGTTCGCAATGGGTAGCACTACCGAATCAAGCATTTATGGCGCGACTAAAAATCCGCGCGATTTGACGCGCACCCCGGGGGGAAGTAGCGGTGGAAGCGCGGCTGCGGTGGCTGGTGGTATCGCAGTTGCCGCGCTTGGGAGCGATACGGGCGGTTCGATTCGCCAACCTGCGGGATATTGTGGCTGTGTGGGGCTGAAACCCACTTACGGCGCGGTAAGCCGATATGGGCTTGTGGCGTATAGCTCTAGCCTTGATATTATCGGTCCTATCACGCAAGATGTGCGCGATTGTGCGCTTTTGTTTGATGTGATTAAGGGAAGTGATAAGATGGACTCCACAAGTCGCGTTGAGATTGATGCGCAAGGAGCGACTTTTAATGCGCTAGATGAAGGGCGAAAATTTAAAATTGGCATTTTAAAAGACGCTTTAAAAGATGCGGATAGCGAGATTTGCAAGGCTTATGATGACTTGGCAAATGCGCTCTCATCGCAAGGGCATAGCATTAAAGAAGTGGCGATGATTGACTTAAACTATCACATTTCAAGCTATTATATCACTTCTATGGCGGAGGCGAGTGCGAATCTAGCGCGGTTTGATGGCGTTAGATATGGCAATCGCGCTGAATCAAGCGCGAATCTAAAAGATTTATATGTCAAAACGCGCACGGAGGGCTTTGGCGATGAAGTCAAACGGCGCATTTTGATTGGCAACTTTGTGCTATCTAGCGGATATTATGACGCATATTATCTCAAAGCACAGAAGGTGCGGGATTTAATCGCATTTCAATATAGCGAGATTTTCAAAGAAGTCGATGTGATTTTAAGCCCTATCGCGCCCAATGTCGCCCCCAAACTAGGCGAAAAACTAAGTCCGCTTGAAATGTATCTAAGCGACATTTACACAATCGGGGCGAATCTCGCGGGAATCCCCGCCATTTGCGTCCCTATCGCCAAAAATAAGGACAATCTCCCCATAGGCATTCAAATTTTAGGCAATCACTTTAGAGAGAAAGATTTGCTAGATTTGGCTTTGAGCGTTGAATCGCAATGCGCGGTGGAATTTTAGGGATTTTGAATCGATTTTTGGCATTTTTTATCGTGGTGAGCTCACTATATAGCGCGGAAATAAGCAAAAGCGATATGGAGGATTTGATTAAAAAATGCGAGTTAAAAGACGGCGAATCTTGCCACAAAATCGCCTATCATTACGCAAATGGCAGTAGCGATTCGCCTCGCTTTTTTAAGGCGGACAACGCCAAAAAGGAAGCGTATTTGACAAAGGGTTGCAATGGCGGATTTGCGCAATCCTGCTACATACTTGGACTAATAAACTATGATAATTTCTACAAAAAGAATGGCGATAAAAATGAATTCAAGCAAAAATCTAAGCAATTTATCCAAAAAGCCTGTGATTTGGGATTTGAAAAGGCGTGTGGGGAAAATTGGGATTTGCCTTAAAGGCGATTAAGTTAAGCGCGGAATGCGTGGCAATTTTTTGGTAAGATTCGCGGGATTTTTATTAAATTTTTAAGGAGCGTTTATGAGAAAATTTTTATTATTGCTCGTAGCACTAAGTGCATTATTTAGCGCGGAAGTAAATGAAGCAAATTTAGAAAATGCGATTAAAAAATGCAATGCACTAGACGGGGTTGCTTGTGGGGAAGCCTCTAAAATTTACCGCAAAATAGAGCAAAGAACCCGTGATGAAGAATCTGCAAGACTTTGGGTGGAATACGCAATTAAAGGTTGCGAATTAAGAGACGGCGAATCTTGCCACACCGTAGCATATCAATATGCCGATATGGGTGGCTATCCTCGTTTATTTCAGGCAGATGAAGCTAAAAAAGAAGAATATCTTATAAAAGGTTGCGATTACAAAGATGGCGATTCTTGCTATTTATTAGGCATTATATATAAAGGTCAAGCAAATTCCAAAAAAGGTAGCGATAAAAAGGCAACCGAACTTAAATCAAAGCGATTTTACAAAAAAGCTTGTGATTTAGGACTTAGTGGAGCGTGTAAGGAAAAATAGCCTATAAGTGCAAATGGCATTTTGTTGCCAAATGCGCGTTTTTTTAGATTCGCACAAATCCTAAAATCTATTCCACCATAAAAATTCAACTTTAAGCACCCAAACGCTACAATACCGAAATTTTTTGATTGAGTTTTAGAGATTTTGCCCCACGAATCTAATTTGAAAGGAGAAAAGATGATAAAAAAAGCCCTAACTTTCGAGGATATTTTACTTGTCCCGCGATACTCCGAAGTCTTACCCAAAGAAGTCAGCGTCAAATCCAAGCTAAGCAAAAATATCACGCTAAATGCGCCCTTTGTGAGCGCGGCTATGGATACGGTCACGGAATACAAAACAGCCATTTCAATGGCTAGAATGGGCGGGATTGGCATAATCCACAAAAATATGGACATAAACGCGCAGATTCAGCAGGTGAAAAAAGTAAAGAAAAGCGAATCTGGCGTCATAACCGACCCTATTTACATTCAGGCAGATAGGACTTTGGCGGGCGCAAAGCTTATCACGGATAATTACAAGATTTCAGGTGTGCCTGTGGTGGATAGTGAAGGGCGCTTGATAGGGATTTTAACGAATCGAGATACGCGATTCGAGCGTGATTTGCGGAAATTAGTAGGTGATGTGATGACAAAAATGCCACTAATCACGGCAAAAGAAAACACTACGCTTGATGAAGCAAAAAAGATTATGCACAAACACAAAATCGAAAAACTCCCCATTATCAACAGCGACAATGTCCTAAAGGGGCTAATCACCATTAAAGACATTCAAAAGCGCATCGAATATCCAAACTCAAACAAAGACGAGTTAGGGCGACTGCGTGTGGGTGCGGCAATCGGCGTGTTGCAACTTGATAGAGCTAGGGCGTTAGTAGAAGCGGGAGTTGATGTCATCGTGCTAGATTGCGCTCACGGACATTCCACAAATGTGCTAAAAACTATCGAATCCATCAAAAAAGAGCTAAAAATCGACTTAATCGTGGGCAATGTCGTTACTAAAGAAGCTACCAAAGATTTAATTAACGCGGGGGCAGATTCAATCAAAGTCGGCATTGGACCGGGCAGTATCTGCACCACGCGAATCGTAGCAGGTGTGGGAATGCCACAGATTTCAGCCATTATGGATTGCGCTGCGGAGGCTAAAAAGCATAAGATTCCTATAATCGCCGATGGCGGGATTAAATACTCTGGCGATGTGGCAAAGGCAATCGCTTTGGGCGCAAGTTGCGTGATGATAGGCAGTATGTTTGCAGGGTGCGAGGAAACGCCGGGCGATTTAATCATCTATCAAGGGCGACAATACAAAAACTATCGCGGTATGGGCAGTATCGGGGCGATGACAAGCGGTAGCAGTGATAGATATTTCCAAGAGGGTGTGGCGCAAGATAAGCTCGTGCCAGAGGGCATTGAAGGCAGAGTGCCATATCGTGGGAAAATCAAAGACATAATCTACCAGCTAGAGGGCGGTTTGCGTAGCTCTATGGGCTATCTTGGGAGCAAGGACATTCCTACATTTTGGAAAAACGCCGAGTTTGTGGAAATCACAAGCGCAGGTTTGCGCGAATCCCATGTCCATGATGTGGATATTACCAAAGAATCGCCCAATTATCACATAGGGTAGGGATTTTTAGCGATGAAAAATGAAGCGACAAACGAAGTGCATTTTGAAGATAGAATCACAAAAATAAAAGAAATTATCACAAAGCTAAACAACACCGAAATCACGCTAAAAGACGGAATGCAGCTTTATAAAGACGGTGTTGCGGAAATCAAAGAAGCGCAAAAAATGCTAGAAAATGCCAAAAATCTCTATGATGAAATCAACAAAGAGCAACAATGAATCTCATTATGGCGCAGTTTGAGCGCGTAGAGCCAAAGATTTTTAGTGCGCTTTTGGGAATGGAGTGCAGTAAGCAAAAGATTGATTTAGTCGTGGTGGGCGAATTTGTGGCGAATCGCTTTTTTAAGGAATACCATAGCAAGGCGAGTTTGAAGCGCGAGTTTGAGGAATTATGCGCATATTTTGGCAATTTGGCAAAAAGTCTAAAAACCACCATTGTCGTGCCAATCATCGAGTGCGAATCTGCCGAATCTAGTGGCGAATCTAGTGCCAAATCACGCGAATTAAGCGCATTTGGTAGCATTTTTAAAGGCGAATCCAAGCGCGATAAATTCTACAAAAGCATTGCGATTTTTGATACAAAAAAAGTGCGATTCCACCGCGCTACAAGGCTTATGAGCTTTTCGCATTGGAATGAAAGGGCGTTTTTTGATAATGAACTGCGCCCACGCCCCAAAGAACCGCTAACCTTTAGCGTGGGTGGCTTTAAGGTGAGTGCGATTTTTGGCTGGGAGGCGCACTTTGATGAGATTATGATAGCTTTGCGTAAAAAGGGCGTGGATATTTTGTGTGTGCCGTGCGCGAATACTTTTGGCTCAAATGCGCGGTGGCAGCGACTAATGCAAACGCGCAGTTTTCTTAATAACTGCTTTGTGGTGCGGGTGAATCGCGTGGGCGGATTCGTGGAAAATGGCAATATTTGGGATTTTTACGGAGAGAGCTTTATCGCGCTACCTGACGGGAATTTAGGCGATATGCTAGGCGAAAAAGAGGGCATTTTGGTGAGCGAGATTCGCAAAGAAACGCTAGATGAAGCGAAAGATTCGTGGCGATTTAGGTAAAAATTTGCTCTTGGGCGCACCTTTCGCACTTGTGGAAATTTTTAGGATTTTGCAGACACATAGTCTAGTCTCAATCCCAAAAATTTCCACAAATACAAAACTTCCACCGCAATCCATTCGATTGCGATTTGTTGCACGAATCGACTATGAATCGAGTGCGAATCCTTACAAAAGTTTTTGCTACTTTTTGCTTTAGCAAAAAGTAGAGT
>JBNMJF010000150.1:0-5236 GCA_050873665.1 Helicobacteraceae bacterium | reverse complement strand
TGATTTGGATTTATCGCTAAGAGAAGCGATTGCTTTGGGAATCTCGTGTGCGGGGGTGATTTCTACTCGTGCGGGATTTTGTGATATTGTAGCACCACATTGCAAAAATCTTAAAGTGTATTATACGATTTTAGGCTGGAATTGCGGACTTAAAGAGATGAATCTCTCAAATCCACCACAAGAAATATCAGTGTATGATAATATGGCGTATAAACGCTATTTACAAGCAAAAAGAAAATATGGCGAATCCCTGCCAATAAGGCTTTATAAACGCTACGCCACAAAGGGATTTTTGAAAAAATTGCGATTGCCTTTCACGGCGTATTTTAAGATTTATCGGCGATATAAAAATGGGGCGTTGCAAGATTTTAGCGACAAAGAAACGCAAGAACTTATCAAACAAGAGCTAATGCAAAGCTACGAATACAATCTAGGACTTGCCTTGCAAAAAGCCTGTGAGCGGTCTTGGTGGGGTGGATTTTTGCTTTTTCCACTTTCCTACCTCAAAATCCACAAAGAAAAGGGCAAAAGATTTGTAAGAATGGGCGAGATTCTATAATGTGGATTTTTATTTATTTGCAATGTTTTGGATTGCCACGACTTGCCAAAGGAAAGTCTCGCAATGACGAATCCTTCACGCTGTCATACTGAGCCTTTGCAAAAGGCGAAGTATCCATTTTGGCGAATTGTGAATCAATAGCAAATCACTCACTTTAGGCGAATGTGTATTTTATCGATTCGCTTTTGGGACATTGTGTTTTTTTGTTTTTTAGATTCGCTAGATTTGGATTCTTCGGCGACTTTGTCGCCTCAGAATGACGAAATTGAGTGTGATTTGGATACTTCGCTACACTTAAGCAATGACGAAAGGTTTGTCTTTGTTTTGATTGCCACGCTGAGCCTTTGGCTCGTCTCGCAATGACAAAAAGAGGGTAGATTGTTTCGATTCGGCGTAGCCAAATCTCGCAATAACAATAAATTTTACTTTTTTACAGCCCCATTTTGTTTGGGTTAAGAATATTATTCGGGTCAAATGCCCTCTTTATCGCGCGAAATAGATTCATCTCCGCCTCGCTAAATGCGAGTTTCATAAACGGAGCTTTGGAAATGCCTATGCCGTGCTCCCCGCTAAGCGTCCCGCCCAGCTCCACAGCCACTTTGAAAATCTCTGTAATCGCCTCATAGCCCTTTTTCACTTCGTTTTCATCGCTACCATTTACCATCACATTCGTATGCACATTGCCGTCCCCTGTATGCCCAAAACAAGGCGTTGTTACGCCATATCGCTTAGAAATCTCCGCGATTCGCGCCAAAAGCTCGGGCAACGCGGAGCGAGGCACGGTTATGTCCTCATTTAGCTTTTTTGTGCCGTAGATATTGATACTTTGGCTCACATTGCGCCTTGCAAACCACAAATCCGCCTCTTGCGCCGAATCCTGCGCGACTTTAAAGTCCGTGCAACCATTTTGTTTAAAGACTTTCTCAATCTCGCCTAGCTGATAGGCGATTTCGGCTTCTAGTGCGCCATCTACTTGCGTAATCAAAATCGCCCCAGCCTCCACAGGTAAGCCTTTTTTGAATTTTTCCTCCACCGCGCGAATGCTTAGATTATCCAAAAATTCCATTGCCACAGGCTGAATCCCACTTGACATTGTTTGATAAACCGCCTCCATCGCGCTATTTATGCTCTCAAAAATGCCTAGCGCGGTTTTTTTGAGTTTGGGCTTGGATAAAAGTTTAAGCGTGATTTCTGTAATCACCGCCAAACTCCCCTCACTTGCGATTAAAATCCCAGCGACATTGAATCCCGCCACATCTTTTATCGTCTTTTTTCCCGCGCGGATAATGTCGCCATTGGGCAAAACAGCGCGGAGTGCTAGGACAAAATCCTTTGTGATGCCGTATTTTGCGGCGCGCATTCCACCTGCGTTTTCGCTGACATTCCCGCCGATTGTGCTATAACCCTCACTTGCAGGGTCTGGCGGATAAAATAGCCCTTGCGCCTCTACGGCGTCTTGCAAATGCTTGTTGATGACGGCGGGTTGCACCCTAGCGCACATATTTTTTTTGTCAATCTCTAAGATTTTGTTAAAATATTTTTCCATCGCCATTACCACACCGCCATTTTTAGGCAATGCACCGCCTGTGAATCCGCTCCCTGCGCCTCTTGGCGTAACGGCGATTTTATGCTCGTTGCAAAATTTTAGGATTTTGCTAACTTCCGCCTCATCGCGTGGAAACACCACGCAATCGGGCTTATATCGCTCTCTTGTGGCATCGTAGCAGTAGGCATTTAAGTGCGCCTCATCATCGTAGTAGTTTTCGTCCCCCACAATCTTTTTTAAGTCTTTAAATGTCATTTTTTACTCCGTTTCTGCGTTTGATTTAGCGTTAGATTCGCCTAAAGTGCGCGTATTTGTTGATTGAATCAAATTTTCAAAATACGCAAAATATGGCTGAAACTTTTTCACACTAAAAATATCATCAATGGTTTCTTTGCTTATGCGTGTGAAAAACGGCGCAACTGCGCTTGAATCGCCCAAACTCAAAGGTGATGAATCCAAAATCTTAAAACTTTGGCAATTTAAAATGTCTAGCGAATTTTGCCCCGCCACAAAGACTAATCCTATGTCAAACTTCGCGCAAAATCGCGCAAAATCCGCCACACTTGGCATATTTTCGCCTTCTTTTGCCAAATATGTCGCAAATATGTCGCTATGCAAAAAATCAATATCGCTAAATCTATCCACAATCGCCTGATACGCGCTTTGATTGGGCGCGATTAGCAATGCTTTGTCATACAAAATGCGAAATGTGATTTTATCGCCCTGCGCGACTTTTCCTTGTGGTTTTGGCAAATATTTTTCGCGCATTCGTATGAATTCGCTGATTTTCACTACCGCTACGCCTTCGTTTATCGAATCCACCTGCGCTTCGGCGATGATGAATTCATTGCCATTTATTTCACGGCTAATAATGCCGCTCTCACCGACTTTTAAGCCTAATGCTGGGATTTTTATGGTGCTGAAATCATCTTGTGCGGGGATTTTTAGGCTGATGATATTGCGCGATAGGCTCGAATCTGCCCCAAACACCGCGCCAAATCCACATAGCCCAAAAAGCAAAAATAATAAGATTAGTTTTTTCATATTGCGAATCCTTAAAAATAAAGTTGCTATTATAGCAAAAAAATTTGTGGGCTTTTAAAAAAATGGCGAATTTAAAAAGCGATTTTCGTGCGATTGCTAGGGCGAATCTGCAGAATTTAGACAAAAAAAAAGAGCGTTTTAGAGATAAAAAAATCAATCTTTTGCTAAAGAAAATCATCGCAAATGAGTTAGATTCGGGGGCGAATCAAAGAAATTTGGTGGCGAATCGCGCGAATCTAGGCTCGAATCCAATCTTGAATCGTGTGAATCTAACAAAGATTCGCCCAAAAAAGCCCAAAAATCTTTTACTTTATGCGCCACTAGATTTAGAAGTGAATATTTTTCCGCTCATTTTTTATTTAAAAAAGCAAAAAAATATTAAAATATTTTTGCCATTTGTTTTTCAAAATGGCAAAAACGCGCACAAAGGCTTTAAAATCGTGCCGTTTCGGCTACCTTTGGCGAAAAATAAATTTAATATTTATGAATCAAAAAATTCTAATTTTATGAATTTTGATAAGATTGATTTGGCAATCGTGCCTATTTTGGGTGTGGATTGCGCGTTTAGACGTATTGGTTTTGGTAAGGGAATGTTTGATAGATTTTACGGGCGGCTTAAAAAAAAGCCAAAGACGATTTTTGTAAGCCGAATCCTGCATTTTTCACATACCAAAATCAGCGATTTTTATGATATTAAAGGCGATTTTTTAGTCGCTGCAAGGGGCGATAAATATGATTTTCATAGCAATTGGATTAAGCATAGTTGTTACCGCCGTCCTTTCATTTGGCATAGCAAAGCGATTCTACACCAAAGAGCGCAATCTCTGCATAGAACAAGCGCGAATCAAAGCTAACGCCATAGAAAAAGAGGCGGAAATAAACTACCAAAATAGCCAAATACGGCTAAAAGAGCAAGAGATTGACTTGCAAAAGCATTACGAGCTAGAAGAGCGAAAATTACTCAAAGATTACGAGGAAAAGTCGCTAGAGCTGGAGAAAAAAGAGCTTGGCATAAAGCAACAATTTGAGCGAATCGATGAGGAAAAAAAGCACCTATCACAGCAAAAAAATGCCATTATCAAATCCCAAATGGTGGCAGATTCGCTAAAAGAGCAGTATGAAAACAAGCGCGATGAGCTGATTCACGCACTTACAAACTACACTTCGCTATCCAAAAACGAGGCAAAGGCAATCCTTTTGGGCGAATTAGAGGAAAATCTCAAAAAAGAAAAGGCGAATCTCATTCGGCGATACGAGCAAGAGGCACGAGAGGACGCCGAGCGCAGGGCAAAATATGTCATCGCACTTGCCACTTCGCGCTACGCTGGGGAATACAGCGCGGAAAATCTCATAAATATCGTTAGTCTGCCCGATGATGAGATGAAAGGGCGCATTATCGGCAAGGACGGGCGCAATATCCGTGCGCTAGAGATGATAACGGGCGTAGATGTGCTAATCGATGACACGCCAAACACCATTACGCTAAGCAGTTTTAATCTCTATCGCCGTGCAATCGCGCTAAAAACGCTAAATTTGCTTATTGAGGACGGGCGAATCAATCCCGCCAAAATCGAGGAGATTTACAAAAAATGCGAGGACGAAATGGAGGCGATGATACTAAGCGAGGGCGAAAGCGTGGTGATTGACTTGGGGCTTGGCTATGTGAGTGCGGAGCTAAAAAAACTCATCGGCAAAATGAAATATCGCGCAAGTTTCGGGCAAAATGCGTTGTCGCACTCTATCGAAGTGGCGCATTTATCGGGGCTAATCGCTAGTGAATTAGACGGCGATGAGGCTTTGGCGAAACGAGCTGGACTTTTGCACGACATAGGCAAGTCGCTCACGCACGAAATGGGCGGGAATCATATCTCAATCGGCTATGATTTGGCGCGAAAATTCAAAGAGCACCCTGTGGTAATCAACGCGATTTTGGCTCATCACGGCAACGAGGAGGCAAAGAGTATCGAGGCAGCCGCCGTGTGTGCGGCAGACGCAATCTCTAGTGCGCGTCCGGGTGCTAGGCGCGAGGTGCTAGAGAATTTCTTAAAGCGGGTGCAGAGTTTGGAAAATATCGCACTAAAGGAGCT
>JBNMJF010000149.1:0-5256 GCA_050873665.1 Helicobacteraceae bacterium | reverse complement strand
TAAAATCTCCAAATCATTTGGGATAATGGCTTCAAATTCCTTAATGCTCTTAAGCGCATCATTGTAGCTCTCTAATCGCATTAGCGCGAAAATCTGCTCTTTTAGGTATTCGATTTTTTTGGTATTTTGGTATAAAATCTTGTATTTTTCTAATGCCTTTTTGTCATCTTTGGCATCAATGGCATCTAATGCTTCTAAGATATAAGCGTCCTCGCTAAAGCCAGAACTTGGCGATTTGTAGCTTTGAATCTTTGGCGCATCATCAAGGGCGAACGATAAATTTAGCAAAAAAATCGTTAGTAAAATTAGATTTTTTTTCATTTTCTTTACTCCATTGTTGTAACATTACGCGAGATTGTGATTTATGGCGTAATCGCGCGGTTTTTTGGGCTTTGGCTCGGTGCTTTTGGTGGTGGATTCGGGCTTTTCGCCAATTACGATTCGTTGCTCGAAATACGCCTTTTTATCATCAATGCTAAACTCCACAAGTAGCTTCCACTCGCCTTTTTCAAAGCTAATGGTGGGCGTGGTGAAAATGCCAAAATTTTGCGAAATCTCGCCAATGTCCTTATCTGCGCTCGAATCGGCGAATCTCGTGATATAGATTCGCGCATTCTGCCCCAAAACAGCTTTGTCTTTCAAATCCGTAATCTTAAAGCGCAAAACCGCACTGCTAGGGACATACAGCGGATTTGACTTGCGATTTGCACTGCGGGAGAGCAAAATCGCGCTTTTGCCATCAAAAATATAAAATCGATATTTGGATTCAAGTGCGTTTTGCGCGGTTAAAATCGCATTTATATCTTTATCAACAGCGTTCCTTGTGGAAAAATACGCGTTGCCGTAATCAGGCTTGTATTTCATAGAGACATAAATTGTCAAAATTATCATACAGCACATAAAGCCAAAAAACACCGCAATACCGAGCGGATAATAATTTTTACCTTTCATTTTTAAGTCCTTTTGCGTTTAAAAAAATAAACCACCACAAAAAGCCCAATTAGCGAAAAAAGCATAACATACAAAATGCCTTGCGCTACGAGTTTCGCGCCTTTTTCATCTTTGGAAATATTGTGATTGATTTGTGCGCCAAATTTATCGGCAATCAAATCCACCGCCTCCACATAGCCATTGAAAACAACTGCGGAGAGTGCGCCAGATTCGCCATCTTTACCACTATTTGATGAGCTAGGCAAAAGTGGCACCATATATTCCCAATAGATTTTCTTTTTATCCTCTTTGCTTAGGGCTTCTTTGGATTCATCGCTAGTGATTATATCTATTTTTTGCTCATTTTTTAGCAAAACAATTATGACAAATGGCTTTTTTGCTTTGTCTGCAAGATAATTTTTAAACTCGCTATATTCGCTAATAGGCGCATTATTTGCCATATAGACATAGAGATTTATGCCTGTTTTTTGGGCTAACTCGGCGGAAGTGGCGTTAAAAAAATCAACACTTTTGGTATTTAGCAATGAATCGGGGTTAAAAACAAAAAAGAGTTGCGAATCGCTTGGGATTGTGGCTTGAATCGCGCTTGGATTTGCAAGATTCGCATTTGGATTCGCGCTTAGATTCGTGGCAAAAATATGGCTACAAACAAGCAAGATTCCGCCCACAATAAGCGGAATCTTCATTTTGCGAATATTCAATTTAAACCAAAAATAAGAACATATTTGGGATAAAAGCAATCGCAATAGACGCAACCGCCAAAATCACCAAAAACCCACAAAGTGCCTTTTCTACAACATTATATTCCATAATCGCTCCTTATTTTTGCTGATAATGCTCAGCATTTGATGGGTTAATCATCACTGCTTTTTGCGCATCAATCGTGTAATAATTAGTCGCTTCTGCCTTTTGGACGCCTACAGCGGTGAATCCCAAAAATGCCACGATTGCCAAAAGTAGCACAACTGCGATGAAAAATCCTGTAAGCCCATTTAGGCTGAAATATCCGCCTTGCCCTTCTTCAAACTCAAATTCTTCCATTATCTTTCCTCCTAATTGTCTGATAAGATAAAGTTATTCAACGCTTTTTCTTGATACGCGCTGAAATTCGCATAATCAAACGAAGGCATTTTGCCGATAGCTCCGCCTTTGCCTCGCTTTAGGACTTCTTGTAAGAATGTAAATGTTCCATAAGTCGTCAAATCTGGCGCAAAGCCCTCGATTCCGCCTACTGCACCTTTGCCGTCCTCGCCGTGGCAAGCAACGCAATGAGTGGCATAAAGCGTCCTGCCTTGCTCGATAGATTCAGCGTTTGCTGGAACTTTTGCGCTAGACATTTCGCCCATTACAAAATCTGCGATACTATTTGCCTCTGCGTCTGTCATTTCGATTGGCACCATCATCACGCCTGTGTAATTCATACCTGTGCTACCTTCTTTGATGACTTTTACAATCTGCGCTTTTCTGCCCCATTTATTCAAATCGGCAGCTTTGCCCTCAATACCGCCTTTGTCGAATCCGTGGCATTGTGAGCACTGCACTTGGAAAATATTATCGCCCATTGTAGTTAGCCCACTCTCGCTTAAAGCCGCCCATTTTGCTTGATATTGCTGATTGTATTTTGCTACTTCGCGGTTATACTCGCCGATTTGCGAATAGGCATTTAGCGGATAGCCCACGAAAATATACCACAATCCCCAAATAATCACGCACAAAAATGACGCCGCCCAGCCGATAGGCAAGTCATTTTTAAATTCTTTGATTCCGTCCCAATCTTCATCGGTTAAAACGCCATCGCTACTGCTATTTTTGATTTTGCTGAAATATGTAGCTGTTATAAACGCTACCAAAACCAATATGACAAACGCCCCAATAAGCGTTAAAACTACCATATTATCATTAAATAAACTCTGCATTACTCATTCCTCCCTTTCCTAGATTCTATTGGCGTATCTAAAATGCCATCATCAAGTGCCAAACGCGCATATTTTTCGTAGTCCTTTGCGCCCGTGCGTTGCGCCTTATACATATAGTAAATATATGAGTATAAAAACACAACTAGCGCAATGGTGGCTGCGAAATACAAGTATCCTCTATACTCAACAATCGCTTCTACCATAACACACCTCTTAGTTTGCCACGCTTGGTGTATTTGCATCGCCTTGCGCGTCAGGTGCTACTTCAGCGGGTGCTTCTGTTTGTGCATCGCTAGGCGATTCGCTTGGCGCAACTGCAACGCCTTGAGCCATAGGCGTTCGCCTTGCTTGGCTTAGGCTTTTCATATATGCGATAAGTGCGACAATCTCTCTAACTTCGCCACTTCTATATGCGTCCTCAATGTCTTTATTTTTCATTTCAACCACGATTGCCTCAGCCTCGCGCATAAATTCAGCTTTCGCCTCATCTAGTGAGCCTAGCTTAGGATTATTTGGCGTATCATAAGGCACACCAAAGACTACCTTTTGCGTATAAGCGTCCGCGTAGGCAGTCTCAAAGTCTGCTTGTTTAAAGAAATTATGCTGATAGTTTGGCATAATGCTCCCCGGCACGACACTAGCAGGGTCCCACATATGATTTGAATGCCAATCTGCTGCATTTCGGCTATCCCCTACTCTATGCAAGTCAGGTCCGATTCGTTTAGAACCCCACAAAAATGGTCTATCATAAGCATACTCGCCACTTAAGCTATATGCGCCGTATCTGTCAGTTTCCGCTTTAAATGGCCGAATCAGCTGTGAATGGCAGTTGTAGCAACCCTCTTTCATATAGACTTGTCGTCCTGCGACTTCTAGCACACTATAAGGTTTTAGTCCCTCAATAGGGCGCGAAGTTTTCGCAAAGTTTGGCAAAATTTCAACTAACCCAGCGATTGAAAATACTAGCAAAAATGCCACCGTGAAAAAGAATGGATTTCTCTCTAACCAATTAAACATTGCCTCTATCCTCCTTTTTTAATTTTCTTGCATAGGCGTTGCGAATGCTGGTTCTTTCTCAATCTCTTTTGAAGCCGTGATTGTCATAATAATATTATAGACAAACATAAAGAATCCAAGCAAA
The DNA here is from genome assembly GCA_050873665.1 of Helicobacteraceae bacterium. Classification (GTDB taxonomy): domain Bacteria; phylum Campylobacterota; class Campylobacteria; order Campylobacterales; family Helicobacteraceae; genus NHYM01. The sequence continues at coordinate 1,248 of JBNMJF010000149.1, read as the reverse complement.
TACAACACACCAGCCACCGAGCGAATCACATAATATAAATGCAAACTCGTAACAGTGTCAATAAAGCTATAAAGCGGACTACCAAATTCATCAGTCGCGCGCCACATCATACCTTGAGAAATACCTGCAATCCACATACTTGAGAAGTATAGAATTATGCCAAGTGTCATAATCCAAAATTGCATATCCATAATCTTTTTAGAGTAAATCTCTCTTTTAAAGATTCGTGGTGTGATATGATAACAAGCCGCAATCAGTGTGAATCCAACCCAGCCCAAAACGCCATCGTGCACATGCCCTACAATCCAATCTGTGAAGTGCGCCAACGCATTTACGGAGCGAATCGATTGAATCGGTCCCTCTAAAGTCGAAAGCATATAGAATGTAGATGCAAGGACTAGGAATTTAATTAGCGGAGATTCGCGTAGTTGCTGCCATTGTCCGCGCATTGTAAGAAGCATATTGATTGCTGTCCCCCAAGAAGGCAAAATCAAAATCACGCTAAATACAGAGCCTAAAGTTTGCACCCAATCAGGCGTAGTAGAGTAAATCAAATGGTGTCCTCCAGCCCAAATATACACAAACATTAAGCTCCAAAAGCTAAATAGCGTGAGTTTATATGAGAAAATAGGCTGACCTGACTCTTTTGGCAAAAAGTAATACATAACGCCGATGATTGCGGAGGTAAATACGAATGCAACCGCATTGTGTCCCCACCACCATTGCACCATAGCGTCATTTGTCCCAGCATAGAGCGATACAGAATGCCATATACTACCTACACCAGCCACTAGCCAAGTGGGAATCGCTAGGTTATTGAAAATATATAGCGCACTCACCGCCACAAAACTAGCGATAAAATACCAAAGGCTAATATAAAGCGTTTGCTCTCGCCTAACTGCCATACTACCAAAAAGGCTAATGCCCCAAAGCACCCATACCACGACAACAACCAAGTCCAAAATCCAAGGCAACTCTGCGTATTCTTTGGATTGAGTGATACCCAAAAGTAGCGTAACAACCGCACACGCGATTAGCACAAGGTAAATCCAAAAATGCAAAATACCGATGATTTTCAAAAATGGGTGCTGATTGTAAGTGATTTTAAGCACTCTCTGCCCCAAATAATACCACGCAGCCCAGATTCCACTTAGCGTAAATCCGTAGATTACTGCATTTGTGTGAAGCGGACGCAAACGCCCAAACAATCCATACTCTCCAGCTATATGATTAAGCGATGGATATGCC
>JBNMJF010000148.1:0-5319 GCA_050873665.1 Helicobacteraceae bacterium | reverse complement strand
TCTTTAGCTATAATTGCGAATCTTACTTACATAAAGGACAGAAATTGAGAGATAATTTTTGTGCGACATTTTTGGCGCATAGTGGCGAATCTAGTGGCTTTGTTGAATTGATTTTTAATATTTTTTACACGCTTCATTGCAATGTCCCTTTTGCCTTTGTGATTGTGGGAATCTTAAGTGTGGCAGGGATTTTTGCGCTTATTTATTTTAGGGCGCGTAGCATAATCATCAAAATTATCAAAATCCCATTTGCGCTAATCCTTACCGCACTTTTGATTATCTCGCTCGTTGCGACATTTAAGGATTTCTCGGCAAGTGTCGCAATGAGCGATTCGGCTTTGGGACGCGCATTTTTCGCATTAGCGATGAAAGACATTGCATTTTATGTGCGAATCTTAATTGCGATATGCGTGGCGAGTGTGGGGCTATTTTTCGCTACGCGCTACATTTTGGGGCGTCAGGTGGAAATTAGTGGCGATTTTTGGGAACACCAAAATCTTGCCAAAAGCAAAGTCGCGTGGCTAAATACGCTATTTTTTGCAATGCTAACGCTTATTTGCTTATGTGCTTTTAGCTTTTTTCAAATGATTTTTATTGGCTTTGGCGTGGATTTTAGCAGTGGCATTAGCGTGGAAAACGATATTGCAATGACAAATGAGTTGCTAAAAATGAGTGGCTTAAATATGCAAATTGTGCAAGACAGCGCGTCTATCGCGGATTTTGATTATTATAGTTTTATCGCAAATCGCATTACTAGCCTTAAAGTCTCACTTGGGATAAGTGTCGTTTTTGCCCTTGTGCTGTGGCTTTCGTATTTTTTCAAAAACATTGCTATGCGCAATAATGGCATTGAAAAACTAGCCGATTCGCTCAATGCCGATGAGATTTTTGGCGAAAAAGAAAATGAGAGCGAAAAAAGGGTGTTTAGTATCATCGAAGAAATGGCAATCGCGTCAAATATGCCTATGCCACGCGTTTTTATAATGCGGAGCGAAAATGGCATAAATGCAATGTGTAGCGGGGAGCGATTCGGCTATGCTGATGAAAAAATCGCTATTTTTGTTACGCAGGGTGCGGTGGATAATTTCACGCGTGAGGAGTTGCAAGGCGTAATCGCGCACGAATTTTCACACGCATTTCACGGCGATGTGGCACTCAATCTAAAAATATTTTCGCTGATTTTCGCGCTAACTTGGACGATGATGATAGGCGAATTTTTCCTGCGCTCGTGTATGCACTCATCACGCTCACGCAGCAGTGGCAAAAACAAAGGCAGTGGCGTCATCGTAATCGCGCTAATTGCGCTTGTATTTTATGTGCTGGGGTTTTTGGGGACGCTTTTTGCGCAAATCATACAATCCGCCATTTCGCGCCAAAAGGAATTTTTGGCAGACGCCTCCAGCGTGCAATATACGCGCAATGTGAATGGCATAAAGTCCGCCCTAAAGCGCATAAAGGATTTGCAAGATAATGGCATAAACGCTACGAATCGTGGCGCAAACAGCGCGAATCTCCACGGCAAAAATGTCAGCGTAGTGAAAAATCTAAAGTCAAAGCCCTGTGCGCATATGTTTTTCCTAAACTCGGTAAGCGGGTTTCTAAATAATATCTTTGCGACACACCCAAGCCTAGAGATGCGAATAAAAGCGTTAGATAAGATTGGGTAGATTTGCGTTGTGGCGAAAGATTTGTCAAAGCAATCCACCCAAACTCGACATTGCGAGATTCGGCAACGCCGAATCGTGGCAATCCACACAAAATCAAAACAAAACCCACTCGTCATACTGAGCGTAGCGAAGTATCCAAATCACGCGAATCTAATGAAGTATCGAATCAATGAGCCAAGAGCGAATTAAACATAGATTCAATAAAAGTCAGTGATTCGCCTTTGATTCACGAATCACCAAAATGGATACTTCTGGCTAAAGCCCTCAGTATGACGGAGTGGGGCAAATCCTTGCAAAAGTTTTTGTTTCGTTTTGCTTTTGCAAAAAGTAGAATCCCCATTAACCCCTTAGACACTAATTCGCCAAGCGAATCAAATAAATAAAAATCTATCTTTAAGAAATCTTTTAGTGAAAATCACTAGAATCCCAAAATTATTTCACTAACTAAAAAGGGCAAAATTTTGGAATTAAATCAACATAACGATTTTAAATTGCGCGAATCGGTGAATCCACAAAGCGATAAGATTCGCATTATTCACACCATTGCGTCCGTTTCTGGGGGGGGGGGGGAAAACGCACCTCTTTATTTAGCCCATTATCAAACCCACAAATTTCAACCTTACGAATCCATAAGCCAAAAATCCATAATTTTAGGGCGATTGTCGCCCAAAGCTGTCATTAAGGCATTGAAAATGCTACAATCCACATTTATCTTAAAATCACGCATTTTAGATTGCTTCGACTTTTTGCAAAAGTCTCGCAATGACGGGGTGGGTGCGGATTGCCACGCCTTGACTTCGTCAAGTCTCGCAATGACGAATCTGCCTACCGCGTCATTGCGAGACTTACTTGTAAGCCCTGCATTTGCGTTAGCAAATTCGTGGCAATCCACTCCCTACACCACTTTTAAAGGAATCAAAATGCAAACTTAAAGGATAAATTTTTGGCGTATTTTAGATTCGCGTGGTTAAATGGTAAAAAATCGTGGCGGTAAAGAAAAAAGTAAAGCCCACAAAGGGCAGAAAAATAAACAAAAGGAGTCAAAAATGACAAAATTACTTAAAATATGTGTGCTAGGATTTTTAGCACTTGGATTCGTGGCGTGTGATGGCTCACCTAGTTGCAAGAGCGGAGAGGTTAAAGATGAGGTAATCAAAAAGGTTAAATCTATGTATCCAAATTCCAATCCAAAGCTGACAAATATCGTAATGGAAGATTCGGATAAAGAAGACAAGATGGTTGAATGCAAGGCAGATGTGTCAAATCTTGACGAGGATATATTGTCCGTTCGTTATAGTGCGCATACAAGAGGCGATAAGGTGCAGGTTAGCACTAGAATAGCATCATCGGCGGTGGCTACGACTAGAAGCGAGATTGCAAATGCGCAAAGAATGATTGTGGCAAAAGTATTTGCAGATAATATTGATACTACTAAGCCCACAGCACCCAAAGGCAAGTCGTGGGGCGAGTGGATTATGGAAATCAATAAACTTGACGCAAATAAATGGCAATCAAGTGCCAATGGCGTCATTTTAAAGGATTGCGGTGGAAAAAGTCCGCTAATATCGATAGATACAAAAGGTGATATGCACTTTAAACCTAGCACATTGCCTAGCGATAATGCCCTTTGCAAAGGACTAAGCAATAGTTATAAGAGCAAAAGTGGCAGTGGCGATAAAAAGATTCCACTAGCTTCAAGTGGAACGGTAGAGTTTCGATAAGGCATTGATTCGCGCCGATTCGCCTAAATTGTGCGCGAATCGGCAAAATAAAATTTAAATAAGGAGTAAAAAATGGGCAAGATAAGATTATTGATAGGCGTAGGTATTTGTGGCATTCTATTAACAGGGTGCGGATTTTTTGAATATGTATTTGGCAGTAAAAGCGATAAAAGCGTTGAGAGTGATGAAATTCAATATGGAACTATTGATTGTGTCCCAAGCGATTTAGTAAAACGATTAGCAAGTAAAAAATACTATAATGGTGTGAAAACTTATCAATCGCCAAAACAACAATTTGATAATTACATAAAACGATATACTAAAATTTTTGATGATTATAGATATGACGGCACAGGAATAACTAAATGCTATGATTTAGTGATTGAGGCTTATAACGAAGTATTAAAAAATGCCAAAACATTACCTACTAATATTGGCGAGGAACTAGCATTTGAAAAAAAATGGCTTGTATGTGATGCAATGCCTTTTTGGTTAGAGACAAAATTAGATGAATACATTGAGCAAAACAAAAACGATGATATAGCATATATCAATGCCTCTAAATTCAAAGGAATGTGGAATGGAAAACTTACCGATAGCAATAAGTATGTTTGGGGCGAAACTTTAAGAAACGACATAGGCAGAATATCAAATTGTGTTGCTTATAAAACGGCTATTAAAGCTATTGAAAACGACTTGATAAATTTAGGTAATGGCAAAAAGGCAAAATGCGCTGATTTAAGCTATGATGATGCTCCAAAATGCTTGGATTACTTTATAAGCGTGTATGACAAAGCGTATAAAGACAAAAGGAGTGAATTAGACGATGAGCAAAAAGAGATACGCATTAAAAGAGAGCGAATGAAATATGAACAAATAAATCGGCGATAGCGATATTGTAAAATCGCCCTTAATTTTGCAGGTGAATCTGCGAAATTGGGGCGAATCTAAGGCGAATCCTAGATTCGCCTAAAGCAATCCAAAAAATATCAAAATCAAAATCTCACAAATCTCACTTGCATTTTTGCAAAAAACGCATTATAATTCCACGCAAATTTTTACAAAAAAAAGGAATGGCGCAATGCAACTTAACGCATTTGATAGATTCAATGTCGCACACAATGCCATAAGTCGCGCCTATTCTACCACAAATCAAACATTTTCAGCTTTCACTTGGTGGTGCGTTTGCGCACCAAAATCCACATTTTTACACCATAACGCATAGTTATATTTTGGCGTGAATCGCGCAAGATTCGCAAATTGCGATTTTAAAAAACTTGGCAGATTCACAACGATTTAGGCATAATTTCACATTTTAAATTAAAGGACATAAGATGAAAAATAACACTACAAAGCCTTATCTTAAGGCATTCCCAAATGAAGAGGGATTTTTTGGCAAATTTGGCGGGGCGTTTGTCCCAGAGGCGATTGCGGAGCAAATGAAGCAAATCGATGAGGCGTATCACTTAATCGCGCAAAATAGTGATTTTATCGCGGAGTTGCGTAAGATTCGCAAACATTTTCAGGGGCGTCCTACGCCCATTTATTTCGCACACAATCTCACGCGCAAACTTGGCGGAGCGGGGATTTACCTAAAGCGCGAGGATTTAAACCACACAGGCGCACACAAGCTCAATCATTGTATGGGCGAGGGACTTTTGGCAAAATTTATGGGCAAAAAGAAACTCATCGCCGAGACGGGCGCAGGACAGCACGGCGTGGCGTTAGCCACCGCAGCGGCGTATTTTGGAATGGAATGCGAGATTCATATGGGCGAGGTGGATATAGCAAAAGAGCACCCAAATGTCGTGCGTATGAAGATTTTGGGTGCAAAAGTTGTGCCTGTGAGTGCGGGAGCGAAAACGCTAAAAGAAGCGGTAGATTCGGCATTTGAGGCATATTTGGCTGACCCGATAAACTCTATGTATGCC
>JBNMJF010000147.1:0-5343 GCA_050873665.1 Helicobacteraceae bacterium | reverse complement strand
GAATACAATTACGATGAAATAAAAAGCACTACCGCCATTACTTCGATGGTTGCTTCACTTCGTTCGCAAATTCTGCGAATTGCGATTCGCCTTGCAAATCAACTACGAATCTAGCGTGAATTTGCAATAATCCGTCATTGCGAGAGCGAATTACAGATTCGCCGAAGCAATCCAAACAAAATAAAAACAAAAACTACTCGTCATACTGAGTGTAGCGAAGTATCCAAATCACGCAAATCTAAATTATGAGTGAATCAATGATTAAAAAGCGAATCTAATGGATTGGAGTCTAGTAGGATAGGTGGATTCTACTTTTTGCGAAAGCAAAACGAAGCAAAAACTTTAACAAGGATTCGCACTTCGTGCGGATTTATTTTTTTTGATTTTTGGATACTTCGCTACGATTAAGCGTGGATTGCTTTGCCTTGCCAAAGGCAAGTCTCGCAATGACGAATATTGAAATTAGATTCGCTCTGAATCGTAATAGATTCAAACCGAATTGCACTCATATCGCACACGATTCGCCCAAGATTCACCACGCTTTAAATTTTTGTGCGTTTTTACAGCACCCTAAATTCACCAGGATTATCTAGCGCGTATTTAAATTTCTCCATATCTACGCGCTTATCCCAAATGCTTACCATTACACACGCTACGACATTTCCGCAGAGATTCCCCACGCTTCGCATTTCGCTTAGGAATTTATCGATGCCTAAAATCGCAGCCACCGTTACAGCGGGAATGAGATGACTGCCATCGCCCGTAGTTAGCGCAGAAAGCGTCCCAGCAAGGACGATAAATCCGCTCCCCGTTACGCCCACCGCGCCTTTTGAGCTTATCATCAAAATCACAATGAGCGTGATTGTCTGCTCCATCGTGATAGGAATGTCAAAGGCTTGGGATAGGAAAATCACAGCGAGGCTTAGATAGATATTTGTGGCGTCCAAATTAAAGCTATATCCCACAGGCACGATTAGCCCGACACTCGCTTTTTGAATCCCCGCCCGTTCTAGTTTTCGCATTAGTGGGGCTAGGGCGGTTTCGCTAGAGCTTGTGGCAAAGACGACTAGCACTTCCCTATACACGAATCGCATTAGTTTAAAGATATTGATTTTGCCAAGTAGGCAGATTAGCCCAAGCACGATGAAAATAAACGCCAAAACAGCGGCTGCCATAGTCAGCAATAACTGCGCCATTCCGCTAATAGAGGCAAATCCAAACTTAGCAATTAAAAACGCCATCGCCCCAAATGTCGCTAGTGGCGAATACCAAATAAGAATCGTAAGCACTTTGAAAAACGCCTCTTGTATGGATTCGAGGTATTTTAGTGCTTTGTCTTTGAATGCTGGGCGCGTAAAGCTAAGGATTACAGCCACGCACAACGCCATAACAAGCACCTGCAAGATTCGCCCCTCCACAAATGGCGTGATTGGGTCGTGCGGAATGGCGGATTTTAGGATATGGATAATCTCGCCACTTGCGCTGTGGGGCATTGATTCGCCTTGTGCGATATATCCAGCCACATCGCCTGAATCTAGCGATTCGACTTTTAGGTGCATTCCGTGCCCCGGCTTTATGATTTCGCCAAAAAGCACACCGATGACAAGCGCAAATGTGCTTACCACTTCAAAGTAAATGAGCGTTTTTAGTCCAAGACTACCAAGCGTTTTTAAGTCCTCCAAGCGGACAATCCCCGTGATTATGGTTAGGAAAATGATGGGTCCCATTAGTAGCTTTAGCCCTTTGATAAATGGGTCGATTGTGTATGCTTTACTCGCTACGCTAAAGTCGTGGAAAAATGCCACGATAGCGTTATTTTCCGCGCCCTGCGTGGAATCATAAAAGCTCCCCGCGCTCCCAAATACAATGCCTAAAAACAGCCCCACAAACACCCAAAATACGAGACTTTGCGTGATTTGCCTATCGACTTGCTTTTTTTTATAGCCTTTTAATTCTCTACTTTCTCCCATTATACGCACCTTTAAATAATGTGTTGATAATCTAAAAACGAATTATAGGATTTTTTGGGAGATTTTGCGAGAAAATTTTAGATGATTCGCGCGAAAAAATAAAAGATTCGCCCATAGATTCGTAGCCACCGCCACGAATCTAAGCTATTTTAAAACATATATGAATAGCGAATCCACGCGTCAATATTGCTTGTAAAGCTGTCAGTTGTGTAGTTTCGCCCTGCCTCAACTCTCATAAATGGATAGTTTCGCACAAAAATCTCTAATCTATGATTCGTGCCTAAAATCGTGTGAATCCCATAATTCACCACCAAACCTATCAAATGCAAACTTTTCCAAGTTACTTCCGCCCCATTATCTCTTTTGCCTTTACCGCCTTTGTAGTAGATATATCCAGCTCCAAGCCCAAAGAAAACGCCCAGCGTTTCTGTTTGATTGCGCCCCATATTGCCTTCCAAATAAAAGTCAATATTGCCTAGTGCTTTCCAAATATTATTATCCGCTTTGACCGTTTCATTGCCCACATTTGCGACAATAATACCATTGCCTAAGTTGTAGTCAAACTCGCCATAAGCGCGAATCCCGCTGTATTCGTTAAATGCGATTTGATAGCCGACAAATCCGCCCACGCCGATACCTGTTACATCGATTTCGCCTTGCATTCCAAGCATTGAGCCACCAAGCACACCAGCCAAATCTTTTAGATTCGTATCCGAAAAGCCCATTCCAAGCCCAAAAAACAGCCCACTTCGGCGTCTTTGCAGACTTTTTGCGTATTCTGCTTCGCGCTCAGCTTGTCGTTTGCGAATCTCCTCTTTTCTAGCGATTTCTTTTTCTGTGTAATTCCACCTTGTAATATCGCTTGGGTCATCGCTCGTTGTGTAATCGGTGGATTCGCCACTTATTTCCGTAGTGCTATCATCGGTGGATTCGCCTATGGTTTCCTCGACATATTCGCTTCCATCGCTCTCTATGACTTCATCGGCGAATTCCTCATCATCTAGTGGCTCTAATCTCACGCCATCAACGCCATCATCACCTTCCGCCATTTCACTTGTTGCGCTAGTGGATTTATCGCCTATGATTTCAATGGTTTCATCACCAGATTCAGCGTCATATACGCCCTCCGCGCCTTCTTCGACTTCTTCCTCGACATACTCTATTACCTCTTCCTCATCTTGCGCTATGGCTGGTGATATCGCGAATCCAAAGCCTAAGAGCAGTATTAACGCTATTTTTTTCATTACAAAAAAGCTCCACGAAAATAATTTTAATTTAGATAATATCGAAAATAAAGCGCGAAATTTTAATACTTTTGCGCTATAAATTTGATATTTATTTAGCATTTATTGTTCCTACTTGCGAATTATTAGTAAGATTCGCGCAAAAATTGCTTTGTGAATCTTTATATTTTTTTGGCTAAAATCCGCCTTTTAACACAAAGGATTCGCTTGAAAGATTCAAAGCAAAATACGCTAAATCACCTAGCAATCATAATGGACGGCAACGGCAGGTGGGCGAAAAATCGCGCATTGCCACGCACGGACGGGCATAAAGAGGGTGCAAAAGTGGTGCGCTCTATCACAAAGTGGTGCGCCAAGCACCAAATCCGCTACATTAGCCTATACGCCTTTTCTACGGAGAATTGGTTGCGCCCCAAAAAGGAAGTGGATTTTTTGATGAAATTGCTTACAAAATACCTAAAGCGCGAGGAAAAAACCTATTTGCAAAATAATATCAAATTTAAAGCTATCGGCGATATAAGCGCGTTTTCGCCTAAACTGCGTGGTTTGATTGAGAGCCTAGAGGCAAAAACGGCGCAAAATACGGCACTAACGCAGATTCTCGCGCTAAATTACGGCGCAAAAGATGAAGTCGCAAGGGCGATTTTAAAAATGCTAAAAAGGCGTGAATCGAGTGGTTTCGTGGGCGAATCGCGCGAATCATCGTCATTGCGAGGCGATTTATCGCCGAAGCAATCTATAAGCGAATCGCTTGAATTCACCCAGAAATCCCGCGAATCCAAAGCCGAATCGCCACAATCCCACGAAACCAAGCACGAAATCTTAGCCGAGTTTGAATCCGCCCTTGATACCGCCGACATTCCGCCTGTGGATTTGATGATTCGCACAGGCGGGGAAATGCGCTTATCGAATTTTTTGCTCTATCAATGCGCCTACGCCGAGCTATATTTTTCAAAAACTTTGTTCCCAGACTTTGGCACAGCGGAGCTAAAGGCAATCATAGCGGAGTTTAAAACGCGCCACAGACGCTTTGGCGAAGTTTAGCGCAAAATAATGCGTTTTTGCGAAATGCGATTTTTGCTAAAAAATTGCTTATTTTTCGCTAGAATCTGCATTTTATTTTAAGTAACAAAAGGTATTTTATGGAGAAAAATTACAAAGATACGCTGAATCTCGCGCAAAGCGCATTTGAAATGCGTGGCAATCTGCCCACAAACGAGCCAAAAATCTATGAAAAATGGCGCAAAGATGATATTTTCGCCAATATGGCAACGAATCGGGGCGCAAATCGCACCAATGCGACTAAATCTTTCACACTGCACGATGGTCCGCCTTATGCAAACGGGCATTTACACATAGGACACGCGCTAAATAAGATTTTAAAAGATATTGTGGTGAAATATCATTATTTTCAAGGGGAGCGCGTTTTTTACACGCCGGGCTGGGATTGCCACGGATTGCCTATCGAGCAACAAGTCGAAATCGCGCTTGGCAAAGACAAAAAAGACGCTTTGCCTAAAAAAGAGATTCGCGCACTTTGCCGTGAGCACGCCAAAAAATTTGTGGCGATTCAAAGCGATGAATTTCAAAATTTTGGTGTATTGGGGGACTTTGGCAATCCTTAGAGGACTATGGATTTTGCGTTTGAAAGCGATATTTATAAATGCCTTTGCCAAATCGCTAGGGCGGGGCTTTTAAGCGAACGAAGTAAGCCTATTTATTGGAGCTGGGCGTGTAAAACGGCGTTAGCGGACGCGGAAGTCGAGTATAAGGACAAGGAATCCGATTCGATTTTCGTGGCATTTGAGATGAGCGATGAGGCAAAGGCGAAGTTAGGTGCGCCAAACGCAAAAGCCGTGATTTGGACGACTACGCCTTGGACGCTCCCTGCAAATCAAGCAATCGCGCTAAATCCAAATGAAAAATATGTCCTTACGAGCGAAGGCTACATTTTCGCGCAAAAATTAGTGGAAAATATGGCGCGTGAGGGCATTACAAAAGGCGAAATTGTGAGAGAATTTGACGCGCAGTTTTTAAGCAATCAAAGTGCAATCAATCCGCTAAATGGGCGCGAATCTAAGATTATCTTTGGGGAGCATGTGCAAATGGACGGCGGAAGTGGATTGGTG
>JBNMJF010000146.1:0-5421 GCA_050873665.1 Helicobacteraceae bacterium | reverse complement strand
CCCCAATGATAAAGGCAAGTGCGATTTTGCCGATTCGCGCCTTGCTTGATTCCTCGCTCACTTTTGGCGAAAAGAGAAAATACAGCGCGAAAAACATTAGCAAAAATGGGATTGCCTTGCGTAAAATATCCGCGTTTATTACCTGCACCGCGACTACCCCGCCTAGCGCAAATACAAAGGCAAATGCGGTAAATAACGCGCATTTTTTTAGCTCCAAATGCCCTTTTTTGTAGAAATGCCAAGTGGCTGAAAGTGTGCCAAAAACGCCTTGAAATTTGTTTGTGCCAAGTGCTTCGTGTGGCGGGATTCCTGCAAACATTAGCGCGGGGATTGTTATCATTCCGCCACCACCTGCGATACTATCGACAAATCCCGCCACCAACGCCACCACGCTTAAAATTAAAATAGTGGTTAAGGTTAAGTCAAATTCCATTTTTTATTCTCCCTTAAAATTATTTGCTAAAAATACTAGAAATTTTACGCGCAAAATTACCCAAAAATCTAAAATGCTTTTTGTTATAAAGACTGATTAGATAAATGGCGATGATTGCCAAAATACCGCCGATTGCCGTGCTAATCTCTGGCTTTTCGCCCAAAATGATAAATGACAAAAGCACCGCAAAAAACGGCACAAGTAGCGTGAAACTCGCACTTTTGGTGATGCCTACCACTTCAATGCCTTTGTAGTAAATGCTCGTGCCAAAGACCGTGGATAAAAGCGCGATGATTAGCAAAAATCCAAGCGATTGCACCTCGCTAAATATCGCAAAATCCGCGCTTTTCAAAAACGGCACAAATAAAATCGCACTAACAAATGCGCTGTAAAAGTTGATGATTAGCGGGTGGAGCGGGAGTTTGCGCACACTTAGCGTTACACAAGCCCACAAAAACGCCGCCAAAATGAAAAAGAGATTAAATGAATCAAAAAGCGTCCCTTTCCCAGAGATGAAAAAAATACCAGAAATTAGCCCGATTCCAAGCCCTATGCACTCTATGCGACTAAGAACTGCGCCAAAGATTATGACACTTAGCAAAGTGGCTAAGATAGGCGATAAAGTCGTGGTGATGACACCTGCACTCCCTGCGTTGCCTAAGTTTATCGCGTAGAAAAAGACTAGCGAGTAGAGTGCGTTTGAAGCGATATTTATGCCTAATCGTGGGTAGCAAGAGCGCGGGATTTTTAGGCTTAAATGTTTGTATTTGATGAGTGGCAAAAGGCAGAGTGCTACAAGCGCGAATCGCCCAAATGCCACGATAAATGGCGAATGATTGCTGGATAAAATTTTTGAGAGAGGCCACGATAAGCCCCAAAAAAACATAGCGATAAAGAGTAGAAAAATGAAAGTTTTTTGCATTTTATAGGATTCAATTCAACTTAAATTTATTTTTATTGTATTGGATTCTTCGCTACGCTCAGAATGACGAGTTTTTGCACCAAAAGATGAATTTATCCACATTTTACGCATTTTTAAGCCTTTTAATTTCATCATAAATCTTTACAAACGCGCTCGTGCTAGGCTCAAAATATACACTATCAAAGAGATTTTCGTTGATTCCACGCGCTTTTTCTAAATTATTTAGTATTTTGTATCCTTTTCCTATCATCGCACAAACATTCACTACTTCCCCGCTAGTGCCACTTACAACGATTATGTCATCATCGCTCACGCGTTCAAAAATCTCATACATTTCCATATATTTTGGGGCTTGTTCGTAGAAAAATACGATATTGGGCTTTAGCTTTGGGTTGCCACATTTGGGGCAGGAAAAAAAGTCGTAAGGCGCATAACCAATAGTGATGATATGTTCGCAATTTTCACAACGAATCTCCCATAGTTTGCCGTGTAAATGCAAGATATTTGCCTTTTCGTATTCGGCAAAAATCGCATTTGAATCGCTTGAATCTACACTCGAATCCACCAAATCTGCACCTTGATTCACACTCTGATTCACGCTTTGATTCGCACCAGATTCGCCCTCCAAGTGCGCTCTCTCAAACAAATCATCGACATTTTGCGTGATATTTATTACTTCAAATTCACGCGTCAAATCACGCACGATTTTATGCGCTAGATTCGGGCGCACACGCGCTAATTCCTCGCGCCTTTGGTTGTAAAATTTATGCACGAGTTCGTAATTTTTGCGCCACGAGTGATAGTTGCACACGACATTTGGGTCGTAGTTTGCCCACAGTCCATTGCCATCGCGAAAAGTCGCTAATCCGCTCTCCGCGCTTATCCCCGCCCCACTAAATATAATAATTTTGCCGTTTTTAAAGTTCATTTTGCCACCTCGCATAATAAAAGCAAAATTATAGCATAAGCATTATATGAAGTAAGAATTCTTTATTTTATAACCGATTTTGCAAAATCTAATGCCACAAATTCCTTTATTCTCTCACAAAAATTCCTTTTTCTACTTCTTTATAATTGCCTATTTTTGATAAATCTAACATTGATTTTGCCCATTTTGTTATGATGATAATTTTGGGTGATTTCTTTACTAAATCTGTCATATATATTTCAAACCACTCTTTTTTATACTCAACGATTGGGAATTGATAAATCAATCTGCTTGCCGATAGCCTATCGCTCATTAGATAAATTACCACTTCATTGCCATAGACACTGATTTTGTCATTTTTATCGCTGTATTTTAAGATAGATTCGATTGTTTCTTTATGCTCTTTTTGAATCACTAAAATTGGCAAAAATTTTTGTGTCGCAATGATATTCAAATAGCTACGAATCTCTTTTAAAAATGGTGAAATTAGTAGCGTTAGAATAAGTGTGCTAACGCTCACTATTCTTAAATATTTATAATCTTTTAATTCACGCAATAAAAATATCATAAACACAACCGCACCATAAATATAAATAGGCAAAAATATGCACCTATAATGATAAAAGTCAAACCCGCTCATTGAAGCTGTAAGTAAGGTTAGACCCATAAATACTAAAAACCCATAGTCAAATATTTGTCTTTCTTTATATGCTTTAAGCGCAACAAAGATGAGTGATAAAATCATCAAAGGTTCAGTGCGTAAAAATGTGAAAAACATATCAAATTTTGTGCCAAAACTTGTAGCGCCACTATATCGCAAGTTAAAAATTAAATACTGCTCTATAAATTCTCTAAACGCGCCACCCAAATATAACCACAATAAAATGGGGACTACGATAAGAGCGAATCCAAGCGTAAAAAATACAGCAAAGTTAAATTTGCGCCTTTTTAATTCCGTAAAAAAGATAAGTGCGACAAACACCGCCCACAAAGCTATCATATTTGGGCGTAACAAACATACCGCACCAAAGCAGATTCCACAAATTAGCGTTGCGACTTTGCTAAATCTCCCCATAAAATAGCGCGTAAAAATATACAGCGACACAAAAAGAAAGGGCAAAGCGTATTGTTCTGTTAGATTTCCGCCCTGAACAACTCTAAAATAGCTACTAAATGCTATCATTACAGCGATAATAGCCAATGAGCGATTCAAAAATAATCTAGCCATTTTATAGCCAAATATCACAGCTACTGCAACGCTTACAATTTCAAAAATCCACACACCACGAATATCTTTTAACATTAGATTTCCAAAGTAATTATAAAGATAAAGCAATGGTCCCTTATGGTCAAAAGCATCTCTATAAGGCATTTCACCACGCATTATCGCTTGTCCTATATAGCGAAATACATTATTGTCAATCCAAGAGCCAAATTGTGCACTCCAAAAATTCATATCACTTGCCATTGACAAAGCTACTATAATCAATAATAACGCTAGATTCGTAGCATATTTGCTTGGATTTTTACTTATAAGTGCAAATATGAGCAATAAAGCTAAAATCACATAAACTATTATATGTTTCATAAATGGATAAAAATCTATTTTATACTCTATAACGCCAATACTTTGTGATTGCATTTTACTTAAATCTTGTGTGCTATCAAACCATAGATTTTGTCCGCCCTGATTGATATTAGACAAAGCATTTGTGTCGATAGCACTATCCCACGAAATGTCATTTATGTGGATATTTGAAATAGACTTTGAGCGCAGTAATGCCCTAAATTTTGGGAATTTTAGTCGCACATTATATTCTACCACATTCTCCACAATCTTTTGACTATTTAGCACCATATCCGCGCTATAAACTTTATCTCTTACTGATAGATTTAGCATAAATACTACACAAAGCATAATTAGTGCAATGCCGCATAATGCACCTAATCCCACTTTTACCCATTTTAACAATGTCGTTTCTTTTATCATTTTTTCTCCTTAAAGATTACAAATTTACTTAAAATATAATTGCTTATTGTTATAAGCACAATAAGCACAATTTTTACAGCTATATCATAAAGCCCCATCACTTCTGCGAAAATCCACATTGCACCCACTTCTAGCACACCTGTTAGGATTCGTGCGATATAAAAGCTAACGCATTCTTTTGTGATTTGTAAAGCACGATTCGCATAGCTTGTAAAAACCCATTTTCGATTTGTGATATAGGCGAAACTTACCGCGACAAACCACGCAAAAAGTGTTGCGATTGTGGGCTTTAAATCACAGATTCGACTTGCAAAAAGATAAGCGATAAAATTTACTATCGTAGTGCAAACGCCAAAAAATACATAGAAAATCTTTTGCTTATGAATCGCATAGATATATGAAATCTTTTGCATTATTTGTCCTTATCGTTGTTTTATCACTGCTCTAAATTTGGCAAAATCCACCAATGCAATGCAGCCGATTTTAAAGATTCGCCAAAAATTTATGGAATTTTTCCCAGCACTACGAGACTTAAAGCTGATTTCTTTAAATATCATCTTTTCATTATTTTTGGCAAAAAATGCCGTTAAAATGATATTTGGCAGATTAAATTCTAGGCTAAAAAATCGCATATATTTTGCTAAAATGCTTACTCTCATCAGTCTAAAAGGCGCATTTGCATCACGCACCCTAACGCCAAAAAATACCCACAAAAGAGTGCAAACTACCATTTCAACAAATTTGCGAAATTTCCCATCACCACGAATCTTACGATAACCCAAAATTATGTCATATTCATTTCGCAACTCCCAAAATGCGCTAAATTCACTTGGATTCGTCTGCCCGTCCGAATCGGTTTGAAAAACCCATTTCGCACCTTCATCTATGGCGCAATTATACAAAGCAATAAGTTTTGGTCCGTGCTGTTTGTGGGTGTTTGAGATGATTTGCAATTCTTTTAAATTTAGCGATTTTAGGATTTTGTGTGTGCTATCGCTTGAACCACTATCATTAACCAAAATCTTAAAAGGCTCATTTTGCAACGATTGACTTAATGCTTTGTGCCACGAAGTGATGACATTTGCGATATTTGCTTCCTCATTATATGCGGGTATGACTAAATATAACATTATTGTAGCTCCTTTTTT
>JBNMJF010000145.1:0-5479 GCA_050873665.1 Helicobacteraceae bacterium | reverse complement strand
TTTGATGACATAGCCATAGCGGTAATTCGCACATTTATATTGCCCGATGATAGCTTGATTGGCGGGATTTGAGCAATAGTGTCCGATAACTTCGGGTGATTTGGTGGCTTTATAAGGCATCATAAAAAATTTCGCTCCCACTTCCAAGCTATGCTCTAGCAGTGATGATGGCTTTTTGCAAGTGCGTCTGCCGTCCCCTCCCGCACTACACACTACTTGCCCAGCACCGCTAATGTGTTGCAAAAAGTTGATTCGCACACCCACGCCCAAAGACGCGCTAAGATAGTTTTTTGTAACTTTGCCCATACCTGCAAATTCAGCCTCTGTATATCGCGTGGAATCTGTCGCACCACCCCAAGAATTCTCATATCTATCTAACTCAGGGCTATCAAAATACGCGCCACCCACGCCGAATCCGCCAAATAATCCTATGCTATACGCAGGGCTATTGTAGAAATTGATAAGCAAATCCGCGTTTAGCGCGTAATCAATCACGCCTATTTTGGTTTTATCGCTTGAGAAAGTGGCGTCTTTATAGAATTGTGCGCCGACATTTGCGTAGTAGCGAAAGCCGATATAGTCGTTTAAAAAGTGCTTATATCCTACTAAAGCCTCTAGGGCGAATCCCCAGCTTTTATAATGCGAATCGACTTGATTATTCCAAGTCCCAGCCATCCAAGATACATTTAATCCGCCCGTTTTTGCGGATTGAGAGTAAATCCTATCGATTTGCGTTTGCCCATATCCGCCACCGAATCCCACAAACCAGCTCGTAGGCTCTTGCGCCTTTAATGCGCCCACAGAAATAGCGATGAAAAGTAGTATTTTGACAAATGATTTGGCAAATACTTTGTCTATCATTTAAAATTTCCTTACGCTTAATTCTACCTATATCGTTCATTTTCTAAGGGTAGTGAATCTATGTGGCGATTTTGATTAAGATTTGCTTGGCGGATTCAAGTCTATTGTGTTAAGGTGGATTCTACTTTTTGCAAAAGCCAAACGAAGCAAAAACTTTTAGTGGTTGCGCTTACGCGCAGATTTTATTTAAATTGCCACAAATCACTACGCAATTCTCGCAATGACGGCGTGGGCGAATCTAAAACTCAATTATATACCTAAATGTAAATCTATACGGATTTTTGATTCTATATCCGGGGCGGGAGACATAAGTTTGCCCCGCATTTGGCGTGGCATTAACATTTGCCATTATGTCGTATTTTGTGGCGTTGTATTCTAGCAAGTGAAATGTCGCCACCACTTCAAAATTATGCCCGATGGATTTTGATGGTGCGCTACAAGCGCGTCTGCCCTGCGAGTATGTGTCGCAGTTGCGAACGCCACTTGAAAGCCCTATGCTTTGGAAAATCACCACTCGCACTCCCGCACTTGCACTTGCATTGAAAAAGTGCTGTGTTATGTCAGATGCGCCGATTGGGATTCCCTCTGTGGCGTTGTATGTGGCTTTGTATTGATTTATGGCGTTTTTATCAAAGCTAGTCCCGCCGAATCCCACGCCACCAAATACCCCAAAGGCAAAGCTATCACTAGCATAAAAGTCAAATAGCAAGTCCGCATTTAGCGTATAGTCGATTAAGCCTATTTGCTCTTTTTTGCCTTGCCCTAATATTTTTGCGGGTTTATAGTGCTGGACGCCGACATTTGCGTAGTAGCGAAAACCGATATAGTCGTTGATAAAGTGCTTATATCCTACCAAAAATTCCCACGCCAAAGCCCACGAATCCGCGCCTATATTGGTTCTAGGCGTCATTACTTTGCTCCCGATTGGTGCGCCATTTGCTCCGTTTCCGTCCATTGGATACCTAGCAAATTGCGAGTGTAATATGTCCATTTTGGTATATCCTTCGCCTACACCTGCGCCTATTATGATATTTTCAGGCTCTTTGGCGATAAGGGAGATTGTTAGCATTAGTGTGATTGCAAGTAATTTGCTAAGATTTTTCATCTAACTCCCTCCCTAAAATGCTATGATATAGCGAATCGTAAATCTATACGGCGTTTTTATTTCATAGCTATGGCGCATATGTGCGCATAGATATTGTCCATTTAATTGCGGATTATCGCCCATTGCGGTGCTACAATATTTGCCCATTACCTCTGCATCGGTTGTGGGCTTGTAGGTTAGCAATGGAAACTTCGCACCCACTTCTATGCTATGCTCTAAGTAGTTGCTTGATGCACTGCGACATTGTCGTCTGCCATTATTTACGCTACACATTAAATGCCCCGAACCACGCAAGGATTGAAAGATATTGATTCGCACCCCTGCATTTATAGTCGCACTAACATAATTGCGCCAAATCTCGCCCACGCCATCAAACTCATACTGCGTATATGTTGTCGAATCTTTTGCCGCGCCATAGTAATTCTCATATCTGCCTAGCTCAGGGCTATCAAAATGCGCTCCGCCCACGCCAAATCCGCCAAATATGCCTAAAGTAAATGATTCGCCATTGTAAAAGTTGATTAGCAAGTCTGCGTTGATTGTGTAGTCAAGGACGCCTAATTTGGTTTTGTCGTTTGAAAAAATGGGATTTTTGTAGAATTGCCCAGCGACATTTGCGTAGTAGCGTAGCCCCAAGTAGTCGTTTAAAAAGTGCTTGTAGCCCACCAAAGCCTCAAAGGCTAGTCCCCAGCTTTTATAATGCGTATCCACTTGGTCTATCCAAGTCCCAGCCGCCCAAGTAACGCCTATACCGCCCGTCTTTGCCGAATCGGAATATAATCTATCGATATTTGTCGCGCCATATCCACCACCCGCGCCTACAAACCAGCTGGACGGCTCTTTGGCATTTGCAACACTCAATGCGCCGATAAAAAGTAGCAAAGTGGCGAATCTAGCAAAAAAAAACATAACCTAAAATCTTCCTTGATAAAATAAACCCGAATTATCTATATCGTAAAAATTAAAAAATTGGTAAATTTTATTTTAAGATTTTGTGGAGATTGGGGGGGGGTGTTGGTGAATCGCTTTTGGGACATTGATTCGCCAATTCTTTAGATTCGCGTGATTTGGATACTTCGCTACGCATAAATGCTACGCTTAAGTAATGACGATAGGTTTTATTTTGTTTGGATTGGGCAATACACAAATTTTAGGATTCGCAAGATATATCTATACTTTTTAGATAGCGCGAATCATAGCTATTTTAGGCGAATCTAATTCATAGATTCGCCTTGCGATTCGCCCACGCAAAATTATTTTACGCAAGATTCGCCTTGCGATTCGCCCAAAGCCAAAATCTCCAAAACGCCCCAAAAATCCACAAAATCCCTAAAAACTACTCGTAGTGCGGACTATTTTCACTTTGCCATTTTCTAGCTCAAAAAAGAATACGACCTTATTGCTGACCCCGTGAATCTGCAACTTTAGCTCTTTTCTATCCGCACTAAAGCTATATGTATAGGTGTCCTTTGCTAGGATTTTTAGCTTTTTTGACATTGCGGTATTTTTCGCGCTGTAAGTTTTATCGCTATTTGGGAGCGATTCAAGCAATGCGCTGTCATTCTCACTTACGCGATAAAGACTATACGCATTTGCCAAATCACTTGCGCTAATCACTACCATTTGTGGCGAACCGCACATAGCAAAGGCGACTTTTTGTTCTTTTGTAAGTGCGTTTATATCAAGCGCATTTTCAAACTTGCAATCGCAGTTTTGCCATTTCCAAATGTTGCTTAAATCGGTAGATTCGCCCACTTTGCTAGATGATTTACGCGAATCTGCCACGCCCAAATCGCTAGTATTTCCAGCAGATATGGCGACATTTGCCACAATGCCTAGCATTAGCAAGATAGCGATTGCACCGCCAAATGCGCTATTTTTTATGACACGCGACTTTAGCTTTTGTGCGCTATGGTTTCCTTGCTTTTGCTTCATTGACTTTCAACCGCCTACCTAAAAATTCCTCATTGTCTAACGCGCCAATCGCCTCCAATGCCTCTTCATCTCCCATCTCTACAAAGCAAAATCCTTTGGGGCGTTTGCTCTCTTTATCTAAGATGATTTTTACTGACTGCACTTTTCCAAATCTGCCAAAAAGCTCAGCGATTTGCTCTTTTGTCGCACTATAAGGCATATTTCCTACATAAATACTTTTCAAAATTCACTCCAATAAAATAAATTTTAGGATAAAATCCCATTTAAAATTGCCAAAAATTACAAAAAAAACGGCGAATTTTAGGCAAAATAAACTTAAACGAAAATTTAAAAATGCCCTACATAAAGGGATTTTTAGGGGTAAAAATGCGATTAAATACAAGTATTTTGAAAAACACACTAATAGCAAGTAGCAAATGATTACAAAAAAAGTGCTTATCACAGGTATCGTGCAGGGCGTAGGATTCCGCCCTTTTGTGTATAATTTAGCGCAGAAATTTGGGCTAAAAGGGTGCGTAAAAAATATCAATTCTAATGTCAGTATTTTGATTCAAGGTGAAAATGCGTCAAAAATGGCGGATTTTATCAATGAAATAAAGCGCAATCCCCCGCGAAATGCGATAATTTCAAAGGTGCGAATCCGCAATCAAAAATGCAAAAAAATTTACAAAAATTTTATGATTATTGAGAGCAAAAAAAATCATAATGCGGATTTTTATTCGGCGATTCCGCGTGATTTGGCATTGTGTGATGAATGCGAGAGAGAGCTAAAAAACCCGCGCAATAGGCGATTTGGATACGCTTTTATAAACTGCATAAATTGCGGTCCAAGATGGAGCATAATAGAAAATCTGCCATATGACAGGGAGCGCACGGCGATGAAGGACTTTCAAATGTGTGAATCCTGTGAGCGAGAATATCGCAATGTCAAAAATCGGCGATTTCACGCACAGCCCAATAGTTGCGGACAATGTGGCATAAAAATGTCGCTTTTTGATAATAAGGGCTGTGAGATTGTTTTGGATTCGTGCGAATCGAGTGAATCGCGCGAATCGCAAGGCACAAAAAATGGGCGGGATTCACGCGCAAAAAGGGCAGATTCGCGCGAATCACAAAGCAAAATCTTTGATTTTCTACGCGCCCAAATTAAAAACGGCAAAATAATTTGCCTTAAAGGAATCGGCGGATTTAATCTAATCTGTGCGGTGGAAAGAAACGCCATTGCGACACTTAGGACGCGCAAAAATCGCCCACGAAAGCCCTTTGCCATAATGTTTAGGGACATAAAATGCGCCAAAAAATATTTTCGCATTTCAAAAGCTGAGGAACGCGCCCTTCTATCGCCCTCCGCACCAATCGTGTTGCTGTCCCGCACAAAAGTCGCCCTCCCGCAAAATCTAAGCTACAATCTTAACACTTATGGCATTATAATCGCCTACTCCGCGCTACATAAGCTACTTTTTAGAGGCTACTCAAAGCCCCTAGTTTTCACCTCTGCAAATCTTAGTGGCGAATCCATTATCACGCAAAAAGCCACCGCACAGGCAAAAATCGCGCATATTTTTGACTATCTAGTGG
>JBNMJF010000144.1:0-5528 GCA_050873665.1 Helicobacteraceae bacterium | reverse complement strand
TGGGGATATTATGTAGTGCCACATTTTCACTCGCGCGAATTCCGCGTGGCGTATTATGATAAGTTTGAGTTTCCAAAAATTTCGCCATTATACGACTTCGATATTTTCAGCTGGTGGGCGAAAAATTAAGCAATTCGTCTCTTACGCGACCTTCGCGGGAGCTTGAAAAATCCTTGCTCGATAGACAACAAGTCTTATCTCACGCGGATTTTTCGGTGCAACCCACGAATCTCACGCAAGATACTAGAATTGCAGAACGCGTAGTTTTAAATGCTACTGTTTCGTGCAATTCAACAAATCTAATATTTTTCGTCATACTGAGCGCGACAGCGCGAAGTATCCATTTTAGCGAATCGTGAATCAAATGTGAATCTCTCACTTTAATCGAATCTATCCAAAATCCACATTTTCTCCCGTAAAAACGGAATAAATCTTGCTATAATTTTAAAATTTATGATTCGAGCAAAATTCAAATAAATCACACAAATAAGGGGGCAAAATGAGATTTGCGGTAATATTGCTATTTTTGGTAAGTGCGGTTTTGGGCGCGGGGCTTAGCTTTGACTTTGTCGATGCGCGAAAAAAGGGCTACACAGATAAAGAGATTTTGGATTATGTGGCAAAAAATGTCAATGGCTACGACATTTCCGCGCTTCGCGGGGCAAAATTAAGCGATAAGGAAATCGTGGATTTTTTCATACAGCGCGATTCGGTTAGTTCGCAGATTATCGCATTGCAAAAGAGCGCATTTAGCGAGAGCGGGGGCAAAAGCAAGGTTTATCCTGAGGAAGTTTCCACGCATTTGGCACTAGGCTGCAAGATTTACACAGGCAAGGTAAAGCAGCCAAATGACGGGTGGAGCTACATTGCCAAGCTCACAGATTTTGCAAAAGCCGCATACACCACGGCGTATTTAAGCGAGGCGAATTATTTTGACATAAACAGCGCAAATGGCATTAGCCTAAAAGATATTTGTGGCGCGTGGTTAGATAGGCTAAACACAAAAGAGGAGATTAAAAAACTCTACGCACTTTCCCTAGTCAAGGAAATCACAAGCCTTGTCAAACAGCGCAAAGCCCTAGTGCTTGACTAAGGCTAAGAAAATGCGCGTTAGTTTGTTTGTGTGTGGCATTATCTTTGCGCTAAGTGCGAATCTCGCCTTTGGCGCGGACTTGCAAAGCGGATTTAATATCATTTCATCAACGCCACTTGATGAGGAAATAAGCGAAAATGATTTGGATAAATTCGTGCGCGAGGGCATTTTAGACAAAGATGAAATGCAAAATATTAGGCAAAGTGGGCGCAGTTTTGAGGAGGATTTCAAAGAGGAGGATTCGCGCACTTTGGCAAATATTTATCGCAAATTTAACGCCAAAAACGCCGAATCTAGTGGTGATTCAAGCGATTCAAGCCCTGATGGCATCGCCAAAACGACTGACGATGAAGTCCCGCTTTTGCTAGAAAATGTCTATGGGCATATTGGATTTTTTGGCA
Source organism: Helicobacteraceae bacterium (assembly GCA_050873665.1). Lineage (GTDB taxonomy): Bacteria > Campylobacterota > Campylobacteria > Campylobacterales > Helicobacteraceae > NHYM01. The sequence goes on along the minus strand of JBNMJF010000144.1, from coordinate 4,034 downwards.
AAAGTAATTGGCTAAATAAAAGCGTGGGCGGGAGTTATGGCGTATTTAGCGCATCTGTGGGGCTAATGTATGATTTTCAAAAATCCGTATTTTTGGATTTAGGCATTTATGGTATGAGCCCCATTGTGGGCGGAAAATTGCAAAGCAAAGTAGCAGATTGGCGAATCCCTAGCTCTTTTACGCTAAATCGCGCAAGTGTGAAATATGTCGCGCGAGATGAGTTTCAAAACGATGTCTTTGACATTACCGCAGGGCGTTTTCAAGCTAGGAGAGATTGGATTCGCAACTTTGTGCAGGGCGTTAGCGTGAATGCGAATTACGAGTGGTTTAAGCTGTGGTTAGATTGGGTTGATGACCAAGCTATCGCAAATAGAGAGTATCTCACGGATTTTAACGCCTTTAAGACGCGCTATAACGATAGGTGGCTCATCGCAACGGGCTTGGGTGCGAGTGTATTTGGCGTTGATGTGTTGCCATATTATTACTATTTTAGCGGGAATCTGTGGGCTGTGGGCGGAAAGCTAGGATTAGACATTGATTTTGCGAACAAAAAATGGCGTAGCGTAACAACGACGCATTATGTCTATGCGAAAAATAAACGCGATTTTCGCGCAAGTGAGGCAGATTCGGCGCGTGATGAAAGCCAAATAATGTGGATTGAGGAAGTCTTTCGGTGGCGCAGTAATAATAAAATCGCAAGTTTTGGCTTAGGCTATATCCGCATTTTTGGCGCGAAATTTGAGCTATCAAATGTCGGCAATATCTCGCGCTTTGAAGGCTACAACACGCAAGGATACGGCATTTTAGGCGCAGGTGGGATTGATAATGGTGGCAATTCCACTAATATATTTTTCGCCGATACGCAGAGCTTTTATGGATTCGTAGGATTTAAAATCGATGATTTTTCGATGATGTTTTTGGGGCGCAATTCGCAGGGCAAAAACAGCTTTAGCGATTTAAATATCGCTCAAAATGCCACGAATCTAAACCAGCATCAATACTCACTTAGTGCTAGATGGCGAATCATCGAGGGGCTTTATGTCGGCGGTGTGGGCGCATTTATGCTAGAAAATAAAGTCAATAAAAGCTACGCCAAAGGTTATATCGAATTTAAGATATAATTGCGTTTTTTAAACGATTCGGGCGATTTTTGCTATGAATGACTTTTTTTAAGGACAAAAAATGAGCGAAATTTTAGACTTATTGCAACGCGCCAAAGAAGCGCAAAAAATCATCGCAAATCTTAAAGATGCCTTGCGCAACGAAGTTTTAAACGCAATGGCAGATGTGATAAACGCAAATCAAAGCGCAATTTTAAGCGCGAATCAAATCGATATAAAAAACGCACACGATTTTGGATTGTCAAGCCCGATGATTGAGCGACTAAAGCTAGATTCGCACAAAGTGGATTTAATCGCAGAAGCGATTAAGGATATTGCAAGGCTAAAAAGTCCGCTAGGACGCGTGATTGATGGCTGGGAAAATTACAAAGGGTTAAAAATCCAAAAAGTTAGCGTCCCTATCGGCGTCATAGCGATGATTTATGAATCGCGCCCCAATGTAACAAGCGATTCCGCCGCGCTGTGCTTTAAAAGTGGCAATGTTTGTATCCTAAAAGGTGGCAAAGAGGCATTGCATTCAAACAAAGCCATAGTGGCGGTTTTGCACGAATCTTTGGCAAAATTTAACTTGCCAAAAGAGGCGATTTGCTTTATCGACAACCGCGAGGCGACTGAATCCTTGCTAAAATGCGATAAATTTATCGATTTAGTCATTCCGCGCGGTGGCGAAAAACTCATTAGATTTGTTAGCGAAAATAGCACGATTCCTGTTATCAAGCACGATAAGGGCGTGTGTCATCTCTATATTCACGATGATAGCGAGGCGCAAAGTGCGATTGACATTGCGCTAAATGCCAAGATTTCCAAGCCCTCCGCGTGTAATAGCATTGAGTGCATTTTGGTGCATAGAGATTTTGCGCACATTGCGGAGCTAATAAAGGCGTTGCAAAATAAGGGCGTTGAGATTCGCGCTTATGGCGAAATAGCGGAGCGATTCGCGTTGCAAAATGCGGCGGAAGCGGATTTTTATAGCGAATATAATGATTTGGTGGTGAATCTAAAATGCGTTACTTGCGTGGAGGAGGCAATCGCGCATATCGCCAAATACGGCTCATCGCACTCGGAGGCGATTTTGACAAATGATTTGGCGGTTGCGGAAAAATTCGCAAATGAAGTGGATAGCGCGTGTGTGTTTGTGAATACCAGCACGAGATTTTGCGATGGCGGGGAGTTTGGCTTTGGCGCAGAAATCGGCATATCCACTTCCAAACTCCACGCACGCGGTCCTATGGGGATTGAGAGTTTGGTGAGTTATAAATATAAGATTTTTGGCAATGGCGAGATTCGCGAATAAACAAATTCGTCTTTTGGATTGTTAAATAAAAATGCGTTTGATTATAAAATATTTTTTGCGTGGATTCGGCAAAATTCTTACCTTTTTTGCGCCACAAAAGCGTGAATATTTTAACTATCAATTACCCTCCAAAATCTATCAAAAATTTTTTATCAAAAATATCATTTTTTTGAATGTAGGTGCAGATTGTCGTGCTGCACTGCATTTAAAGGCGCATTTGCTACGCAAACTATCTGCCCCACTTGATTGGATAATGTGCTATTCCTTGCAAGACGCCTACTTGCTTTATAAAAGCGAGTTTAGGAACTTTTTTAGCGCGTGTAGCGAGGATACAAGCAAGGCACACAATGGCAAACGCTTTGTGATAGCGAAAAATGGAATGGTTGCAATGCACCACTTTCCGCTAGGCGTGGAGATTTGCGCGTATTTGCCGACATTTCAGCATTTGATGAAAGAGCGATTTCAAAGGCTAAAGGCAGAGATTATCAAGGCAAAAAGCGTTGTTTTTGTGGCGCATAGGGCAGATAGCGTTGAAACATTGCAGGATTTTGCGCTTAAAATGCAAGAGCTAATCAATCTATGGTGTGAAAAATGCGCGGTAAATGGGCGCGAAAAGCATATATTTTTGGTAAATATTTTGCATAAGGAAAATGCGCAAGGATTTGAAACGCAGATTTATAAAGTGGGCGATAATGTAGAAATAATACAATTTGTCTTTGATGATTCAAGCACAAATCAAAACTATTGGCTGGGCAATAAAAAACTTTGGGGAAAAGTTATGAGCGACATTGAAGTGCTAGGCTAGGCGAATCTCACAGCAACTCACACATAATTTTAGCCGAATCTTAATGCAAAATATTGACAAATACAATATGATTATTGTAAAATTGCGACTTTTTATAAATCAAAATTTAAGGATTCATAATGAGCAAAACACCGCAGACTAACATTTTGGGATTCCCGCGAATCGGGCAAAATAGAGAGTTAAAAAAGGTTTTAGAAGCGTATTGGGCTGGTAAGGCAAGTGAAAGCGAACTACAAAGCGTAACAAAGGATTTACGCGCAAAACATTGGAAATTACAAGCTGGGGCTTTACAAGTAAATGGCAACGCAAAAGGGCTAGACTTTGTGTGTGTCAATGACTTTAGTTTCTATGACAATGTGCTTGATTTAGCCTACGCGCTGGGTGCAAAACCAAAGCGATTTGAGAATTTAAACGGCTTAGAGGGCTACTTCGCCCTAGCTAGGGGGCATAAAAACGGCGTGGCGTGCGAGATGACAAAGTGGTTTAACACAAACTATCACTATGTAGTCCCCGAGCTAAGCATAGATGATGCCTACCGAGCCGATGCAAGCGGCATAATCGCGCAGTATAAGGAAGCCCTCTCACTTGGGTATAAGCCAAAAATCAACCTCATAGGGCTTTTCACATTTTTTGCGCTTAGCAAAATCCAAAAGGGCGAGCCTAGCGAAGTGTTTAAGAAAGTCAAATCCGCGTATTTGGACTTAATCGATGAGCTAGCCACGCTAAAAAGCGCTGGGAATGAAGTCATCATCGAGTTTAGCGAGCCAATTTTTGTGCGCGGGTTTGATGCGGGGATTTTCGGGCTAGAGTGTAG
>JBNMJF010000143.1:0-5542 GCA_050873665.1 Helicobacteraceae bacterium | reverse complement strand
TAATGCGAGTGATTTACACTTGGTGGCGCGAAGTGAGCCACAGATTCGCATCGATGGGGTTTTAGTCAAGCTAAATCTCCCCGTGTTAGATAAAAAGAGCATTGATAAACTTTGCTACGCGCTTTTGACAGATAAGCAAAAAAAGACGCTAGAAGAGGAGAGAGAGTTAGACTTTTCGATTGAGCTAGAAGATGTGGGGCGATTCCGCGTGAATTATTACTACACTATGGGTAGCGTGGCGGCGGCTTTTAGGACGATTGAGACAAAGATTCCTACGCTTGATGATATCAATGCACCCAAAGTGCTTAAAAATCTTGTTACGCGCAGAAAAGGGCTGATTTTGGTTACAGGACCCACAGGTAGCGGGAAAACGACCACCGTGGCAGCGATGATAAATGAAATCAACAAAAACGACAAAAAGCATATCCTTTGTATTGAGGACCCCATAGAATATGTCCATAAGGGTATAAATTGCCTTTTTTCATATCGTGGGTTAGGCGAGGATACAAAGACATTTCAAAGGGCGTTGAAATCCGCACTGCGCGAAGACCCAGACATAATATTCATCGGCGAGATGAGAAATATTGAGACTATGGAAATCGCCCTAGAAGCCGCCGAAACAGGGCACTTGGTGATTGCCACACTCCACACAAACTCCGCAGCGCAAACGATAAATAGGCTTGTAAGCTCATTTGAGGGTGCGAAACAAGAGCAAGTGCGAAGCCAAGTAGCAATCACAATCGAGGGGATTTTATCGCAAATCCTTTTACCGCGCGTAGATGGCGGACGCGTGGCGGCTACTGAAATCCTCATCGGCACACCTGCGATTCGCAACCTTATCCGCGAAAACAAAATCCACCAAATCAACTCGCAAATGATGATAGGACAAACGCTAACCGAGATGAAAACAATGGCACAAAGCCTAAATGAACTCTATGGTAGCCGAATCATCTCCAAAGAGGAATACGACATAGCAAGTGCAACGCTTTAGATTTCGGTGGGATTCGCGTTATCCACCCACAGAGTGATTTCATCTGCCAAAAAATAATTTGTGGCGTAGATTTTGCCATTTTGGGCGCGAATCTTGCCACTTTTTATTAGCAAATCTAAGCGATTTTTATCCGCTATCAGCGCGGATTCCACGCCTACTTCACTACGAAGTCCTAAAAAGATTTTTTCTAATCTTATGTCGCTTGGGCTTAAAGATTCGCGCCTAAATGCGCTTGGATTTGCCAAATACGCGCCAAAATCGCTATTTTTGTATGTGCGATAGATGCCTTTTGCGCTTGTGATTTTCCCTACCGCCCCAAGCCCCACGCCGATATAATCGCAATAAGCCCAATAGCCTAAATTATGTGCGCTTTTGTGATTTAGCGCAAAATTTGAGACTTCATATTGCATAAATCCGCGCGATTCTAAAATCGCTTTTAAATCGTAGCATAGGGAGGATTCAGACACTGGATTTTTGTTTTTAGCATAAAATGCGGAATTTTTATCAATGCTTAAAGCATAGCAAGAAATATGCCCCACGCCCAAATTTAGCGCATTTTCTAGCTCGAATCGCAAGGATTTAGGCGAATCTAAAATCGTATCATAGATTAAATCAATGCTAACTTTGATGCCACAATTTAGGGCGTTTTCGATGAATTGTCGTGCGATTTTTGGGCTATGATTGCGCTCTAGTAGTTTTAGTTTATCATCGCAAAAGCTCTGCACACCGATTGAAAAGCGATTCACGCCCAAATCTTTAAACGCGCTAAGCGTTTCCTTTGGCGAAGCATTTGGGTTTAGCTCCATTGTGATTTCGGTATTTGGGGCGATTTTGGACGATAAAATCTTAAAGATTCGCTCGTAGTCGCTAGGATTTAGCATATTTGGCGTCCCACCGCCAAAATAGATTGAGTGAAATTTTTGCGATTCACCCATCAATTCCATAGATTCGCATAAATCCACGCATAGCGATTCAATATATTTTTCCTTAAAATCCATCATATTTACAAGCGAGTTAAACCCGCAGTATCCGCACTTTGAGGCGCAAAATGGTATGTGGATATAGCAAAGCATTTTTTCTCTTATGATTTTTTTACAAAAAATTTTATAGAATTTCATTTTTAAAATCAAATTTTAGGGGAATCTTATGAGCGAATATCGTCCAAATGTCGCTGCTGTGATATTATCAGAGCGTTACCCTGAAGTTTGCGAATTTTTCATCGCAAAGCGCAACGATATTAAGCACTCTAAGTGCATTTGGCAGTTTCCGCAAGGCGGAATCGATGATGGCGAATCGCCCACAGACGCGCTATATCGTGAGCTAAGTGAAGAAATCGGCACAAAGGACATTGAGATTTTGGCGCAATACCCAGAGTGGCTAAAATACGACTTTCCCAAAGGCAATATTCAAACCAAAATGTATCCATTCAAAGGACAAATGCAAAGATATTTTTTGGTAAAATTAAAACCTGATGCGAAAATCAACCTAGCCACCGAAGTGCCAGAATTTATCGCATATAAATTCGTGTCATTTGATGAGGTGTTGCTAAATGTCGTGTATTTCAAACGGCGTATTTATAGAAAAGTGTTAGAGCATTTCAAAAAAGGAGGATATATCTAAATGCTAATCGTGCAAAAATTCGGCGGGACGAGCGTAGGCGACTGCGAACGAATCCAAAATATCGCTAAGCGCGTGATTGAGACGCGTGATAATGCGAAAAAAGAAGGCGGAGCGCAAATCGTAGTGGTGGTTTCTGCGATGAGTGGCGAGACGGACAAGCTCATTGGCTATACGAAGCATTTTAGCGCGTTGCCAAATGAGAGAGAGAGCGACAAAGTGCTTAGCACGGGGGAAACCGTTACGAGCGCATTACTTGCAATCGCGCTAAATGAGTTAGGCTACAAAGCTGTGTCGATGAGTGGTAGTGTGGCTGGGATTCGCACGGATTCGGTGCATACAAAGGCGAAAATTAGCGAGATTGACACGACAAATATTTTTAAATATTTAAATGATGATTATATTGTCGTGGTGGCGGGATTTCAAGGCGTGGGCGATGATGGATTCATCACAACTCTTGGGCGTGGTGGAAGCGACTTATCGGCGGTGGCTTTGGCAGGTGCGCTAAAGGCAGATATTTGCGAGATTTACACCGATGTTGATGGCGTTTTTACCACCGACCCGCGCATTGAATCTAAAGCTAAAAAAATTGATGAAATTAGCTATGATGAAATGTTAGAATTGGCGTCTCTTGGCGCAAAAGTGTTGCTAAATCGCTCGGTTGAGATGGCAAAGAAACTTGGCGTAAAAATCATCACTAGAAATTCTTTTAATCACAATGAAGGCACTATTATCACAAACGAGGAGGAAATTATGGAAAAGCCTATCATTTCTGGCATTGCGCTGGATAGAAATCAAGCAAGAGTTAGTATCGTAGATGTCGATGACAAGCCCGGGATTGCGGCGGAGCTATTTAGCTCACTCGCAGATTCGAGTATAAATGTGGATATGATTGTCCAAACAATCGGTCGAGACGGCAAAACGGACATTGACTTTACGATTCCAAAAACCGACATTGAGCTATGCAAAAAGATTTTAAATAACTACAAAGACGCCGCGCGGGGCATCGAATACGATGAAAATATCGCCAAAGTCTCTATCGTGGGGCTTGGAATGAAAAGCCACTCTGGCGTTGCGAGTAAGACATTTAGCATAATGGCGCGGGAAAATATCAACATTATGATGATTAGCACGAGTGAAATTAAGATTTCTCTAATCATTGACATAAAATACGCCGAACTTGCGGTGCGCTCGTTGCATAGCGTATTTGGGCTTGATAAATAGGGCGAATCTAAGCGAATCTAGGGCGCGAATCCGTGAATGTGGCAAATCAAAGCATAAATCGCACGAATCCACGCACGAATCGCCAAAATCACGCGAATCTTTAGGCTAAAAATGAGCGAAAATATCAATTTACTTTTTGCAAATTGGACTTTGTGGCTTTTACGAAAAAGCGATGACGCTTATGCACTGGCTTGGCTTGAGGAGCGCAGACACGATTGGTGCAATGTCGCGTATCATTTTATCGATAGCGTGATTTTTAAGGAAAGCGCGATTATCCTTTGCACGGACGATAAACGCGCTTGGTTTGGCAACTATGTCTTGCAAAATATCAACACCGCAAAGTCGCGTCCGCTATTGCCGATTTTTTATATGAATAGCATTTTGCCCCACAGCACGGACTTAAACACGCAGTTAATCGAGGATATGTTTAATGTCGCCTTTAAAAATCATATCATTTGGTATATCGGGCGCACGGATAATAAACTCGCCACACTCGCTATCGAGCAGCAAAATAACTTCATTTGGGCGTTTGATAGCAATTTGCATAAGGCGTTTCATTTGGATTCAAATGAGGCGAATGTGGATATAAAACTTCTGCAACTTTTTTCCGTGCTGGATAAAAGCATCGATGCGATAATGTTTGATGAGTTAGAGAGCGATTTAAAGCGTTTCCAAAGCTAAATGGGCTTAAAAATGGCGAATCCTAGCACGAATCAAAGCATTAGCAACATTGGCGAAATCATCATAAGCAACGATTTTGCGCGTGAAGTGGAAAATCTAAAGGTGCAAATCCCAAATACGCGAATCTTTCCTTTTTCGAGCGATGAATTCAAAAAAGGCGAGTTTAAAATCAAACACGCAAGGGAGGCGATTGATGAGAGCGCAATCGCTGAGACTTCGCTAAAGACTATCATTTTAGCGGCGGATAAATTTAACATTGAGGCGCAAAACGCCCTGCTAAAGGTGCTAGAGGAGCCACCGCAAAATGTGAAATTTATTTTGATTACGAAATATAAAAGCGCGATTTTGCCGACAATCCTATCGCGCCTACTGCTTACAAACAAGCGCACCAAAAGCGACATTCCGCCCTTTGACTTGGATATAAATCGTTTGAGTTTGGAGGGCATAATGGGCTTTTTGGAAAATCTGGGCTTTCAAATGAAGCGTGAGGAGATTCGCCTAAAATTAAGTAGCCTACTTTTTGCCGTAAGAGAGGCGAATCTGCCCCTAAATCAGCGCGAGTTAGATTGCTTTAGCAAGGCGATGATTGAGATTGAGAGCTACGAGCAACCACGATATATTTTTCTAAAATTACTACTAATGCTATTAGAGCATCAAAAACGGCGAATGTAAAGGCGCGAAAAACAATTTGTTCTGGGGTGCGCCTTTCGCACTTGTGAAAATTTTTGGGAATCAACAGACTTTAGTCTAGTTTTATCCCAAAAATTTTCACAAATACAAAACTCCCACCGCCATTACTTCGATTGCGATCACGCTAAGGCGAATCGATTACGAATCAAGCGCGAATTTATAATATTTCGTCATTGCGAGGGCGAATCGTAGATTCGCACGAAGCAATCCAAAAAATAAAATCTGCACGAAGTGCAAAACCTTGCAAAAGTTTTTGCCACTTTTTGCTTTTGCAAAAAGTAGAGTCCCTATATCCCCCTAGACTCTAATCTATCAAGCGAGGTTATTTTGATTCACTTT
>JBNMJF010000142.1:0-5572 GCA_050873665.1 Helicobacteraceae bacterium | reverse complement strand
TACACGCATTCTATCAAAGCCCTGTAAGCCATCCATTTTTTGCATAATATCACTATGCAATGTTATAGCTTCATTAAGTGAAAAATATTTCATTTGTCTTTTAGTCGCTCAAAAACGGCATAATTCTCCGCCTTTTGCAAGTCCTCTAACATTTCTTTGCGTAACGATTCAAAGTCCGATTCGCCCTTTTTGAAATCGCCACAATCGCTTTGTATAATCGTAGCATTGGCGTTTTTCGCTACTTCCTTAAACGCGCCCAAAAATTCCTCTTTAACATTTTGGATTATCAAAGTCATCTTACGCCTCCATTGGGGATTTTTGCGATATTATAGCATTTTTTGCGCTTTAGATTTTTGGCAAATCGCTAAGATTTGTGCTTTGCTCCGCCAAAAAGATTCGCCAAATTCGCGCTTTTTGGTGGCAAATCTTTGAATCCACGCGCTTTGCGTAGTAAAATCGCCCTATCATTTGGCAGATTTCCGCTATAAATCCCACGCAAAAGTTGCGTTTTTATCGCGCCAATTTGTGCGCCACTAAAGCCCAAATATTGCAAATCAAAGCCACTAATTTTTAGCGTAAATCGCAAGATTTTAGGGCGAAATGCCTTTTTGATTCGCCGATTTTTGCGCCCCACTGCGCATTTTAACGCAAGGGCGATTTGTATATCGCTAATCGTAAAGCGCAATGCCAAATCCGCAAAAATCGCTCTTTTATCGCAAATCGCGCGAGTTTTCATTGCCGAATCTAGCGCATTAAAAATCATCTCAACGCTTTTTGCCCTTTTATTTTGCAAGGATTCGCGCAAATTTGCGTCACTAAAAATCAAAAACGCGCCATAGATTCGCGCTTTTTTAGGAATCGCACTAAATCTTTTTGGCACATTCATAGCAAAAATATCATTTTTTTGCATTAGCTTTAGTGCTTTTAGCGCAAATTTGCCATTTAAAATCTTTGTGATTTCTGCGTTGATTCGCTCTTTTGCGATATTTTTTAGCAACGATTTTTGCGCCACAATCGCGCAAATCGTGGCATTCTCAATATCAAAGCCAAATTTTGCCACCAAACTAAAAGCGCGTAGGATTCGCAAGGCATCTTCGGCGAATCGCTCACTTGCATTGCCCACCGCGCGAATCCGCCCTGCCCTCAAATCCGCCATTCCGCCAAAAATATCAATTATTTGCGCCTCCAAAATATCAAACGCTATCGCATTTATGGTAAAATCCCTCCGCGCCAAATCCGCGCCAATATCACTCTCAAACGCCACGCTTTGCGGGTGGCGATTGTCCGTATAGTCGCGCTCAGTGCGAAAAGTCGTAATCTCACACGCAACGCCACCAAAAGATAGCCCGATTGTGCCGTATTTCGCGCCGATTGTGATAAGATGATAATCGCTTAAAATGCCCTGCATTTGGCTTGGCGTAGCAGAAGTGCAAAAGTCAAAATCGCTAGGATTGCGCCCCAAAAGGTAGTCCCTTATGCTTCCGCCCACCAAAAACAGCTCAAAACCATTTGCCTTAAATAGCAAGGATAGGTTATGAATCGCGCGGGGAATCGGCAATTTTATGTTTGTGGATTGCCACGAAAATTCGCTACGCTCATTTGCAGGGTTCGCAAGCGAATCTCGCAATGACGAATTATTTTGGATTCTTCGCGCTGTCGCGCTCAGAATGACGGGGTGGGACGGATTGCCACGCTTCGCCGAATCTCGCAATGACGGCTCATTTCCCATTCTCGCGCCTTAAATATCCCTCATCGATTAAGGCTTCTATGACTTTTTTGGCGATTGGGGTGGCGGTTTGTGCGGCGTAGTAGTTGCTAGATGAGGCTTCAAAAACCACCACGCCGATGGTGTAGTTCGCCCTTTTGTCTTTGGCAAAGCCGAAAAATGAGCCTATGTAGGCGTCTTGGTAGCGTCCGCTGGTGGCGATTCGCGCTGTGCCTGTTTTGCCACCCACGACTATGCCTTTGACTTGGGCAATTTTCGCTGTGCCTTTTTCCACGGTTTTGATTAAGGTGCGCTCCATTACATTCGCGCTGTATTCGCCTAAAATGCTGACTTTGCTTTTGGTGGCGTTAATGTCGGTTTTTTTCATATTATTATTTAGTGTGTAGTCCCGCAGGTAGGGGTTTATCAAATATCCACCATTGGCGAACGCCGCATAAGCGCGCAGCATTTGTATGAATGTCGCCCTCATTCCATAGCCATAGCTCACACTGCCTTTATATACGAAAGAATTAAGCGTATTCGCACTTGGAATTATGCCCGTTTTTTCGTAAGGCAAGTCGATTTCGCTAGGACGCGAAAAGCCAAACGCCACTAGCGCGTTATGATAAGTCTTTGCCTTAAGCCGTTGCGCCATTTGAATCATACCGATATTGCTAGATAGCACGATGATATTTTCGGCACTCGCGTATTTCTGCGCGTGTGAATCGCGAATCGTATATTGCCCCAAGTTAAACGCGCCATTGTGGAGATTAAAGACTTCATTGGGGGCAACTAGCCTTTTTTCTAGCAAAATCGAGTAAATGATAGGCTTCATAATGCTTCCGGGCTCAAAGCTTAGCTCCACAAAGCTAGGATTTAGCTTACCATAATCGCTTGATTTGATTTTCTTAGGGTCGAATCGATTTGAACTCGCCAAGGCTAGGATTCGCCCCGTGTTTGAATCCATAACCCCTACGGCGATTTCTTTAGATTCGATGCCTATGTCATCGATGATATTTTCGATTTTTTTCTGCAATTTTAGCGGAATGGTTAGCACCACGCTTTTGCCGTCAATGCGCTGTTTTAGCGTGGCATTTTTGGATAAAATCAAATTAAATCCAATATCTCTATCGCCTTGATAAAGCCCATCTTGCTTAGAGATTAAAAGCCCGTCACAATGTTTCTCAATGCCTTTTATGCCCTTTGGCTTGGTGATTCCATCGCTTTCAAGTTTATTTGTGTAGCCTAAAATCGGCTCGATAATGTCCTTGTAGAGATATTCGCGCGATTCGCCACTTATTTCAATGTCTAAGCCAGATTTGGGATAGATTTTGCCGTGATATTCATAAGGGCGGAAAACGCCGTTTTTGATGAGCTTTTTATTAAGCTGTTTTAGATTTAGCGCGGTTTTTGGGCTTAAGTTGTAGGATAGCACGATATTGCCACTGCCACTTAGCCTTTGGCGCAAATATTCCTCGCTCATTCCGCTATAAATGGCAACCAAGCGGATAAAAAAGTCCATTTTATCAGGGTCGATACTTTTTTTGATGACGCTTACTTTGTAGAGATTTTTACTACTTGCAAGGCTAAATCCATCGCTACTATAAATATTGCCTCGTTGCGAAAGCTCTTTTTTAGTCGTCTCTAGCGTGGGGAGTTTGCGTGTGTGAGAAGTGATATTGGCATACAAAATCACTATAAATAAAATCAAAAATAAAAGTAGCAAAAAATAAAGTAGCATAATGCCATTTGTGCGTGAGTTATGCTCGATTTGCTTAACTCGCTCTTGCTCTTTGTTGTATTTCTGCCCTACTTCAAACTCATCGTCAAAATCTAGCTGAAAGTCTGCGTCATCGTAATTTTGCATATATTTTTGCCTAGCCTCCGTGCTAAGATTCGCCTAAATCTTAAAAATCTCTAAATTTCAAAATTTCTAAACTTGCGTCCTTAGGATTTCTTTATAGGCATTTATGGCTTTGTTGCGCACTTCTAGCATTGTTTTCATACTCATTTCTGCCTTGCCAATGGCGATTGCCGCTTGGTGCAAATCTTTAATCTGCCCACTAGCGACATCTGCTAGGGCTTGTTCGCTTGTCTTTTGCGCTTTATTCACTTCATCAAACGCCTCTTTCATCGAATCCATAAAGCCTTTTAGATTCGCATTTTTTTTGTTTGAATCAAACTTGATATTATCTAGCTTTAGCGGATTCGCGCTATTTGTAATGTTTGTGTTGTTTAGATTCATAAAAGATTCTCCTTAATTTTTATGCTTGAAACATCATTATAGCATTATTTGCCATATTTTTTGCACTTTGAAATGCAGCGACATTTGCTTGATAAGCACGAGTCGCCTCAATCAAATCCGCCATTTCCACCACGGGATTCACATTTGGATACGCCACATAGCCATTTTCATCGGCATCGGGGTGGGAAGGCTCATATTTTAATATCGGCTCTTTATCATCACGGACAATTTTATCCACATACACGCTCATAATGCTAGGCTTTGGCTCTTTGTCCCAAACGCCCTCACTTAGCGGGTCTTCGTATTTTAGTAGATTATTATCCTTGCCAATTTTTCTATTTAGCTCTTTGTTGAAATCAAATGCTTTGAAAATCACCTCTCTGCGCCGATATGGACCGCCCTCATCGGTGCGAGTAGAATTCGCATTAGCGATATTTGATGAGACAATATTTATTCTAAATCTCTGTGAGCTTAGCCCATATCCGCTAATATCAAAGCTACTTAAAAACGCCATTTTTGCCTCCTTATGCTAAAATCTAAAGATTTTTGCTTGAATCTATCGCGTAGGCGTAGATTCCTTTGTGTTTTTTACTTGAGCTAACAAGCGCATTATACATTACGGAGTTTTTGCCCATCTCGCTTGTCTCCACATCTAAATCCACGCTGTTGCCGTCATTTCGCGCCAAATGTCCATCTCGCCAAAAAATCGTAGGGCGATTTTTGCTGTAATCAATGGGTGGCAAATGTCGCACATTCGTCTGCGCCAAAGGCAAAACTTTGCTTGGCTCGTTTTTAAAAATGCGATTCGCCTCTTTTGTCAAATATTCCTCAAAGGCAATGTCTTGCGGACGATAAAAGGGCGTGGCGACATTTGCCAAGTTACTCGCTATCAAATCCTGTCGCAAAGAGCGGTAATCCATCGCCTTATGGACAATCCCATAAACCTTGCTAATCTCAAAAGCCATTTTGAATCCTTTCATTTAAGATTTGGTGGGATTCAAGCAAGATTTATTCCATTGATTTTTATTGCCTAAAATGTCGCAACTTTTTTGCTACAATTTCGCATTATATTTAAAGGCAACTTATGAGGCATAAAACTAAGCAAATTTTCGTAGGAAATGTCCCTATTGGGGGCGATTCGCCAATCAGTGTGCAAAGTATGACTTTTAGCAAGACAAAGGATATTAAAGCCACAAAGGCGCAGATTGATAGACTGCAACTCGCTGGTTGCGACATAGTGCGCGTGGCTGTGAGTGATGAAGAGGACGCAAACGCGCTAAAAACGCTAAAAAGCCAAATCAAAATCCCGCTTGTGGCAGACATTCATTTTCGCTATAAACTCGCGCTAATCGCGCTTGAATCAGTCGATTGTATTCGCATAAATCCAGGCAATATCGGCGACAAAAAACGCGTAGAGATGATAGCCAAAGGGTGCAATGAGCGTGGGATTCCTATACGAATCGGCGTAAATGCGGGAAGTTTAGAAAAACAATTTGAACAAAAATACGGCGCGACACCGCAAGGAATGGTTGAATCTGCGCTTTATAATATTAAGTTGCTAGAAGACTGCGGATTTACCAATATCAAAATCTCGCTCAAAGCAAGTGATGTGGAGCGCACAC
>JBNMJF010000141.1:0-5603 GCA_050873665.1 Helicobacteraceae bacterium | reverse complement strand
TCTAGAACCTGATAATCGTCCGTGCGCGTAGCAATATCAATGGCGTCATCGTTTGGACGCGCCTCTGTTAGGGCTTTTAAAATCTCGCTATATCGACTAGAGGCGTGAGAGATTTGCTAATTTAGCTCATCAAAGGTATTTGGGGCGGATTCAAGGAATTTGATTTGCAATTTATTATCGATAAATTTGCTAACGATAAAGAATTTTTGATTTTCGGCGATTGAATCATCAAAAATAAAGTCTATGCGCGAATCGGCGCGATTGTCAAATATGCTACCCGCGCTTATGAGCGTGTAATATGTGCCTAAAGTAATGCTAGATTCGCCCTTTTTGACGCTTGAATCTAGCCTAACTTGGACTTTTGCATTTTCGCCAAATGTGAGATTTTTATTTTCAAATTTAAGCGTCTCAAATCTGTCGTTGCTTTTGCTTGAATCGCTACCGACTTTATCAAGCGTAAGCATTTGGCTTATCGTTGAATCCACGCTAATGCTCTTTGGAGTGCTATTTTGCGTATAAGTGGCATTTTGAAAAGTTACGCGCGAATTATCGCCATTGCTTGAAAATGCCGTTTTGTTGCCAAAATCCCACGAATTGATAGTGAGATTCGCGTTATTGTTTAGATTGATATTTGTTAGATTCGCCGTGCTTGTCGCCGAATCCGCAAAATTTAGCGTAAGATTCGTGCCTTCTACTTTTAGATTCGTCATTTCTAGCTTTGAATCGCTATCAAGCGTAAGGGTTGATTCGTGTTTAAATGACAAATCCGCCGTTTTTAAAGTGCTAGATTTTAGCTCAATATTTTCGCCGATAAGATTGCCCGTAAGATTCGTGGTGCTGTTCTCAAAAATAAAACTTGCAATATTGACATTCGCGCTATTTGCGACATTTAGCGTTAAATTAGCTAGATTTTTTGCCGTGATTATATTGGCGGTTAGTTTGGAATCGCCACTTAATTTTATTGAATCAAAGCCGTTTTTTAGCTCAATATTTTTTGCCACAAGATGCGCACTGCCACTTAAATCCACACTCGCGGTAATGGATTCAAGCGCAGTGGCAATCACACTCGAATCTTTGGCAGTGATATTTCCGCTAAAATTCGCACTTGTCCCCACTTCGTCATTGCGAGAATTGCCATCGGCAATTCGTGGCAATCCACTATTTTCATCTTGGATTGCTTCGTTGCTAACGCTTCCTCGCAATGACAAAAGAAATATTGTGCTACCACCTTGCGCGTTTAGATTAAAACTCTTATCGCCAAGCATACCGATTTGTAGCGCAGAATTTTCGCCACTAACTTCCACATTTGCATTGCCATTCGCGCCTGTGAGTTTCGCCTCGCTATCAAGCGCAAGAATGCCATTTTTAACACCACTAAATTCAATCTTTGGCGCGATAATCTCGCTTTTGCCACTTAAAATAATCTGCGCCTTTTCTAAATTTTCCGCTTTTAGCGATTCGGTAAGCGAAAGTTTTGTGAAATCATTACTTTGCGAATTATTGCCCAAATACACGCTATTTTTAAGTGTATTTGAATCGCTCGAATCTGTGCTAGTATTTTTCAGCGTAAGACTTTTTAGGCTTAGATTCGCGTTATCAAATAGCTCGACATTTGCGCTTAATGTGCTATTTGCACCTGTAATAGTGGATTTAACGCCCACAATATCGTAATTTGCCGTTTTATCAATATGCGCCGAATCTAGTTTGTTTAAATTTAAAGTCGAGTTATCAAACCAAAATGACTTTTTAACTTCAAGTTTTCCGCCACCGCTATTTGTAAAAATAGTATTAAGATTATTTTCGCTAACATTTTTTAAAATAAGATTTTGAATCGTTGCACTTGCGCCATTCGCTAACGAAACCGAATCGCTATTTGTTAAAGTCAAATAATCCGCGCTAAGATTCGCGCTATTTTTTAAATCCAAACTCGCATTAAAATCCCAAATATGCGATTGGATACTGCCACCATTTGCGGTAATCTTGCCCTTATAGCTTATCGTGCGATTTGCGATTTTTGTCTGCTCATCGCCGATACTTCCGCTCTCAACCTCTTGCTGATAGCTAAACCCGCCACCCGTTACATTTTTGCCGTCTTTAGTGTCGATAAAGTGCGTAACGCCCCCGCCAAACTCGACTTTGGAGCTTGAATCTAGCGTGATATTAGATTCGAGCGTTGCATTGCGTCCTAGCGTGAGATTCGCGCTTTTTAAATCAATATTGCCAAATTTAAAACTGCGATTATCCCAATCGGGTTGCGTTAAAGTCGATGGTTTGCTTAAATCCATATAATTTGGCATTCCCTTGCTTGTGCCGTTTTCGGCATTCGTAACCTTATCACGAATCGCGCTATCGCTAATCGTAGCGTGGGCAGTGGCGTGTCCTTGCAATGCGATATTTGTTTTATCTGCGCTTAATTTTCCGCTAGTATTGATATTGCCGTCAAAGATTAAATGTGCGCTTTCGTTTTTGGTGTCGCTACTATGGATAATGTCGATATTTGCTTGATTCGCGCCATTTGCCGAATCGGATTCGCCGATACTTGCGTGGATTATCGTATCTTTTTTGGTGCTGTCTTTTTTGCCATTTTCTTTATATCCAAAGCCTTGAATCTCAAGCGTTGCCTTTGTCGCGCTAGTGATAGTCGCGCCACTATCATTCGCCGCAATGGTATTTAGCGTAAGGCTATTGCCTACTAAGTCGAGTTTGCCCCCGCCTGTGCCAAAATAAAAGCCCATATTATTCGCCGAATCCTGCGATAGCGTGTAGGAATTCGTATTTGGCGAATCGCCCCTTGCGGTATTTTTACTCGCGCCAAGTGCCTCTGCCTTGCCTTGCATAAGCGCAAGTTCGCCTCGTCCGCTAGTAATGTAAATATTATCAAACGCTCTTTTATCCGTATCTAGCGTAACCTTACCCTCGCCGATTTTAAGTGTGCCTAGCCCTGTGGTTTCGGTATTTGCGGTTTTAATGATGAGTTCGCCTTTGCCTATTTTGTGGAGCGAATCAACTTCATTTTTCTTATCATCTTTATAATTTTTTAAATGCCACTCAACTACGACATTTCCCCCTATATCCAAGCCAGAACCTCTAAAAGAGTAAGTTTTGCCGTTTTCGTTTGTGAATTTATAAGTCGTAGGATTCGCACTAGTCGCCGAATCTCCAGCCACAAATACGAATCCCCCAGCATAGCCACTTTGCGCCCTATCAATATCCGTTTTTATTTCAATGTCAATCGTTCCGTTTCCACTAAAGATAATGTCTTTATTGTTTTCAAAACTTGCTGGAGTATCATTGCCTTTTAGTTGCACTTGTCCGCCCATAGGTTTTTCCAAAGACAAGCCACTTTGTTTTACTATTTTAATATTTTGCTCAAAACTTTTTTGATATTGTTCTAGCTCTTTTGATGATACAAACGATATTTTTGCTTCATCTAGTCCAAGTTGAACATAAGTTTGTGAGACAACGCCTAGCAAAATCCACTTATTATTTGTTTTATCATAAGCATAGATTCCGCTACCGCTATCGCCTGAAGTGATGAGATTTTGAAAACTTGAATCGGGTTTGTAATTAAATGAAATACCGCTAGATGTAACATTTTGGCAAGTATCACATTTTGCATAATTTATTCCGTCTTTATTCAATATACCAAAGCCACCGCCTTTCATTTCGCCACTATCATCTGTATTAAAATTGGCTAAAGAAATTTTGCCGTCTCTCAACCACACAATCCCACTACCAGCTTGATATAAATAAATATTGCCATTGTCTTTAAGGCTGTCAATTTCTTGTATAAAGGTATTTTTATCAGATTCGCTAGAATTACCTATATTAAGCATTTCAACTTGTCCCTCGACTACATATTTATTGAAACGAAAAAATTTTGTATCCCAGCCATAAGAACTTGAAATTCCACCTCCATCATCTTCTTTTGCTAAATCATACTTTGTAAGCCCCCATTTTCGTAAATTGCCTTGTGATAAGTCAGCTGGGCTACTCACATGATTCGCCGTTACGGCGAATCCGCGTCCCACGGAAGTCAAAGAGCCATAATTGCTAGAAGCGGAAAAAATCTGGGAATTGCGGGATTTTAAACTCTGTGCCGTCTTTTTTGGTTATCGTGGAGTTATTTGCGCCAAATGCGCCCTTATTTTGCCCAAAATCCAAATAATCGCGGTAGTAAAAATCGCTAATATTTATGCTTTGCGCGTTTGCACTAACAGCGACAAGTAGCACGACACAGGGCAAAACTCGCATTCATCGCTCCTAACATAAACTATAAAATTCTATTATATTTCGTCTTTAGAATCAAATCTTAAAAATTGTGTGATTTTGCGATTTGTGGCTTTTGGATTCGCGCCCATTTGCGTGTAATTTCACATTAAAAAATTTATAAAAAATATTTGGTTATAATGCGCGTTTGAATTTTTTTAAAATCGTAAGGAATATTGCGCAAATGCCCTCACTTGAATTTGCTTTGGTGAATCTATACGAAAATCTGCCCTATCTTGCGGCATTTTTGGCGGGGATTTTGACTTTTCTTAGCCCTTGCATTTTGCCCCTTATCCCGCCGTATATGAGCTATATCAGCGGGATTTCGATTGAAGAGCTAAATGTGCGGAATTATCGGCAGAAAATCTATGTTTTTCAACGCGCTATTCTCTTTGTGGTGGGATTTTCGGCGGTTTTTATATTGCTTGGAATCTCATTTAACTCGCTTATCGGGCGATTTTTAAGCAATCCTATCACAAACTATATCGCTGGGGCGATTATCATCATCTTTGGAATCCACTTCTTAGGCATTTTGCGCCTAAATGTGCTTTATAAAACAAAGCGATTCGCGCTTTTTCAAGGGCTAGATTCACACCCGCTTGTGCGCATAATCTCGCCTTTTATCTTAGGAATCGGCTTTGCGCTAGGGTGGAGTCCGTGCGTGGGACCCATTTTAGCCTCAATCATCGCGCTAAATAGCATTAGCATTCATAGCGGAATCTACTTGCTAATCATCTACGCACTGGGGCTTGGAGTGCCGTTTTTACTTACCGCGCTTTTGATTGAGCGAATCTTTAGAGTTTTTGACAAAGTGAAAAAATATTATAGAATCATTGAAGTAATTAGCGGGATTTTACTTGTAGGAATCGGCGTTGTAATCATACTTGGCGGACTTGATAGGCTAAGTATTTTATTTTCATAAAAGGAGGCAAAAAAATGATAGTTAAGGCAAAGAATAAAAGCGTAGAGATTGAAAATGGCATTATTGTGGATTGCTATGATTCCACGCAAGGCGTGGAATCTACGCCTATTTCGTCATTGCGAGTGAGCGATAGCGAACGCGGCAATCCAAAAAAGGATAAGGTAGATTGCCACGAAAATCCTACGGATTTTCTCGCAATGACGGATTGTATTCTCGTGCCACAGCTAATTGACTTAAATGTTTTTCCTAAGAATAAATCGCTTTCGCGCAATTCGATTTTATCTTTAGGCAAAAAGGCAAAGAGCGGTGGCGTGGGGATTCTCACGCTTAATGCCACTACGAATCCCGCCATTGACAACGAAATGGCAATGGAATTTGTGAAAAATATCAATAGCGAAGTGGCGATTTTACC
>JBNMJF010000140.1:0-5611 GCA_050873665.1 Helicobacteraceae bacterium | reverse complement strand
TTACAAGCCAAAATCTAGGCGTGATAAAATTCACATAATAATTTGGCTTTGCGATTTTAAAGCTCATTTCAAAAAACATTGTGTATAAGTCGCTATTCCATTTGTATTGCGGATATTCTGTCTTTTTCTTTACCACATACGGCGGATTACCTATAATCAAATCAAAGCCCATAAAATCGCCGTTTTCGCTTAAAACTTCGGGGAATTCAAATCGCCATTCAAGCGCATTACCGCTATTAAATGACTCTAAAGTCTCAAAATCCGCTTTGATTTTATCAAGCAAATCAACCGCTTTTTTATCAATCTCTTTTGGCTCTAATTGCTCCATAGTGGGCTGAAATTTAAAGCCTACTTTTTTCTTTTGCTCACTTCTTATGATTCGCAACATTTCAAACCCAAATGTGCTTTCTATATCAAAGTAATTTTCGCCATATTCCACGACAAACTGCCTTAAATTCTCGCGTAGGCGTTTGGATTCATCGCTATTATGAATAAGATAATTTTTTAGTAGCGTTTTTAGTGCGTGAATCTTATTTGCGATTACGCGCTTTTGCGTAAGTGCTTCTTTATATAGGGCGACTTGGGCTTGATAGTCGGCAATGGTAGCTTTTAGATTTTGTGCAAATTCTTTTGTCTGCACCTTTGCAAAGGTCGAATCAAGCGTGAAATTTGACACTAGCGAATTTCCGCATTTAATATTTATATCAATATTTGGCAAAGTTTGCATTTGGTGAATGGATTCGCTTAGATTTTTGTTAAATCCCTCGCTTGAATCCCTTAAATAATAGCTATTTTTTAGTAGCTCAATCCAAAGGCGGAGTTTGCATATTTCCACAGAGTTTGGGTTAATATCCACGCCAAAGAGATTATTTTCGATGATAGATTTTTTAAGGTGAAAGAGTGCCTTTTGAATCGATTGATTTTTATCATTGGGCTTTGTGGGCTTTTTATACTCGAAAATCTTATCATCGGTGATATGGATAATGATTTCATCGCTAAGGATTTGCAATTTATATTCGCTTAGCTCATCTATAAGCCCTAATTTGTGGTAGATTCCTATCATCTCACACAGCGCAGAGACGAGAAAATGCCCACTTCCCACCGCAGGGTCGCAAATGTGAATGCTTTGCAATGCGCTCAAAGCCTTTTGCTTAAAGCTAAAGTCCGCATTAGTATTCATCAAAATCTGCGATTTTAGCGAATCTAAATTCGGCGCATTTAAGCCTAACTCGCCAAATTCCTCTAGCACGACTTTTTCCAAGCTAATGCGACACATATAGCTTGTAATAAAGCTAGGCGTGAAAAAACTGCCCTCTTTGTAGCCATTTAGCTTTTCAAACACAAGCCCCAAAACGCTAGAGCTAATCAGCTCTTTTTGCATTGCAATCTCGCCACTGCCTTCATCTGAGCCAAAGTCAAAGGCGTCCAAAAACTCAAATATATAAGCCAAAAGTCCCACGCTACCGCTTTTTTTCTTACCATATTTGTCTTTTATCTGCGTGGTGGCGAAATAATCTAACTTCGCATTATTGTCAATCGCAGAAATATCTAGCACCTCCTCGCATTCGTGCTTCTCAAAAAGCGATGAATTTAAATGCGGCAATGCGCCAAGTGGCGAATCGCTACTCTCTCTTTCATCGTGCTTTTTGGCAAGAATCTTAAAGAAAAGATGAGACATTACCTGAAAATTTGGCACTTTGAAAAGATTTAAAAATTTTAGGTTTTTATCATCATTAAATCGCACGAGATTCGCCTCGATTAGCTTTAAAAACAAAATGCGATTTAGCCACAAAACGATAAATTGCATTACAGATTCAAAGTCTGTGCTTTCTTTGGGGAGATTGGCTAAGATTGCGTTATGCAGTGTATTTGCGCCGTTTTTGCTATCCAAACTTGGCGCAATTAGGACTTTATTAGCACTTTTGCTTGAATCTTTTATCTCTCTGCCTTTTTCATCGACTTCGCTAAGCCCCAAAATGTAGAGCAATTCCCTATAAAATTTTTCATTTAAGATATTTGCGTCATTGGGATTAAACTCGTTAAAAAGAAAATCCCTATGCAACGCCTTAAAGATAGGCTTTAGCGATGAAAACGACAAATTTTCACTAAAGATTCGCCCTAAATCAAAGCAAAAATAGCCCATATTAAAATCATTAGCTTCTAAAATTTTCCTTGATTCGCTGTAAAATTCCTCTGTGTTGCCTTTGAAAAGTGAATTTGGCGCACTAAATCTATCATAGAGATTTTTTAACGCGGGGTTTTTATAAAATGTCCGCTCAAAATCACTTGCTTTGATAATATAAAAGCGATAAAAATCCGTGATAATAAGCGATTGAATGCCTAAATTGCCACTTTCACGCTCTCTAAAATAATACAAAATCGCCTCGCACAAGGCTTTAGAATGTGGATTGCTTGGGCTAAACATTTCTGCGCTACTTGGCTTTTTTGCCTCGATGATAGTGGTAACCGCGCTATCTTTTTTCAGCACCAAATCAATCTCGCTATTGCCCTTTTGCTTGTGCTTAATATCTGCGCTAAATCCTAATGCTTGAAAAAAGGGCTTTAGCGCGTTTGCAACAATGGAGTCTTCGTTTTGATTCGCACTTGATTGCAAATGCGCTTTGTAAGCCACAAGTGCGTTTGTAAAATCCGCGAATTCCTCCTCGCCCACTATCTTTTTAAAATAAAAGATAGAGAAAAAGTCCTTTGTTTCTAATGCGTTAAACATTTGCTATCCATTGGATTTTGCCGTGCGATTCGTGGGGCGAATCGCCGTGTGAATCGCATACCCCAGAACAAATTGCCTTACCACGCGACATTTTTGTTGCTTCCTACTTTTATTATATTCACCTCATCGCCCCACAGCACAAGTCCGCTTTTTATGTCGCTTAAAGTAAGTAAAAAATAATAGTCGATTCGTTGCTTCCCACTAGATAATTTTGTGTTTTTTTGGATAATTTTGCCTGATAAGGACAGCTCGGGGGCGATTAACTCGCCTTTTTCAATCGTAGTGTATTGATTAAATTCATCACTCTCACGGGCTTTTCTAGCACTCATTATCATCTCATCGCTATTTGCGCCCATCGCAAGGCTTAGGATAAACTTCCCACTATTGCGCATTTCACGCGTGATTTTGCGTGTGAGCTGCTGCGTGTCAATGTGCTGCATAGTGTCATTTATGACGCTTGAAATCACAAGCACTTTGGGCTTATCGCTACTAATATTTTTCGCATACTTGCTAGAAATCAGCGAATCAATGCTCTTTTGCGCCGCGTCTTGAATATCGTGGTAATCTAGCCCTGTGGTGGTGTATTCCTTTGAATCTGCTAAATTCACATATTCCGTCTTATCCGCACAGCCTACAAATACGACATTTGCGAATGCCACCGCCACAAATGCCACGAATCTACTCATCATTTTCATCATTTTTCTGCTCCTTGTTTAAAGAATGAATTAAAACGCTAATTATATCATTTTGGATAATCCTTGCGTAAATAATATTATCGCTATTAGCGCAAAGGCTTTTGCACTCGCTATCAAAGGCAAAATCTTTTAGCTTGTATGTGCCGTTATGCAGGGTAAAATCGCCGTTTTGATTAAGAAAGCGCATAGCATAAAAGCGCAAAGGCAAGATTCGCGCACTTCTAATGTCTGCATTGCTCGTAGCATAGCTAAAAACTGCCCCAGCGAGTGAGCCTAAAAAGCCTAACTTTTCGCCTAAGAAATATTGTAAATACGCCTTATATGATGAGCTTAAAAGCGCGGTGATTATGGTGTAGGGCAATTCTAGCTCAAATTCATTTGCGACTAGCGGGGAAATATCCGCCACTTCAAAAGCCTTTGAATCTTTAATCGCCCCGCTACGCACATTATAATTCGTGCTATACGCGTAAGATTCGCGTAAAATAGGCAACGCAATATTAAAGCTAAGCACATTCGCATTGACAAAAAAGAGTGGCAAATCAAAGCGAATCTCCTCTTTTTTGGGGATTCGCCCCTCTTCGATGATAATCCAAGTGTAGGATTTCGTTTTCTCTGAGACTAAATTGCGTTTGCGATTTTCCAAAATCGCAATATCGCCCAAAATCTCTTTTTGCCCCGTGATTGCGTAAGATTCCTTTAGCAAATCACTTGCTTTGTCAAAATCCTTTTGCGCTAAAAAAAATATGCCCGAAATATAGCTAATGTAAGGATTCACATAGCCTTCAAAGGCGCGATATGCACGGAGATTTTGGTAATGCGCCCCATAGATTTCGGTGGCTTTGTCATAGCTTTTGTTAAGATTCACATTTTGCGTTTTCTCATTATACTCGCCCTTGTTTGAATCAATGCTCTCATCGCGCTTTGCGATATAATCCGCGAAATAATCCTTAGCGCGTCTTTGCCTATCATTTGCGCGGTTAAATTCCACTCTCGCACCTTGAAAATCCCCGCTCATAATGGCATTTAGTGCCTTGTAGTGGTTGATAAAAACGCTCTCATAAAAAGCCCCGACATACTCAAACATACCATTGCTTAAAATAATACTCGCAAAGCTCTTAAATCCGCTATTAAAGGCATTTTCTCCGCTCACTCCCTCAAAAAATACCTCCGCGCCGTTTAAATGCTCTACTGCGCTTTCAAATTCGCCCACTTGATAGGCTAAAATCCCACTTTGCAACGCCCACAAAAAGTCATCATCGGCGTATTTTTTGGCATAAGAGTATGAATCATCAACGCTTTTGCCCTCATAATAGAGCATTTCCAAAGTCGCTATGTCGCCATTTGACGCACACGCGCAGAAAAATAGCGCATTTAACGCAACAATCAAATAAAATAGCGATTTTTTAAAAATCTTTAAATTCAACGCTTTAGCCTTAAAAAATTGTGATAAAATTTCGCAATTATATTAAAATTTTGATTTAAAAAGGCGTAAAAATGAAAGTTTTATTATTAAAAGATGTGAAGGCTTTAGGCAAGGCTGGGCAGGTCTGTGAGGTAAAAGACGGCTATGGTAGGAATTTTTTGATTGCCAAAAATCTCGCCGAACTCGCCACAAATGAGACAATCAACCGCTATAAAGCGCAAGAAAAAAAGCGATTAGAGGACGAAGCTAAGGCAAAAGACAAATTGCAAGATTTGGCAAAAAAACTGCAAAATTTGACGCTCCCCATTCACAAAAAAGTCGGCGCGAATGGTGCGCTGTATGGGGCGATAACCAAAGATGAAATTGCGGTGGCTTTTAAAGAAAAGTTTGACATTGACATTGACAAAAAGGCACTTGACTTAAAAACGCCCATTAAAAGCACGGGCGTTTATGAGCTAGACTTAAAGCTAGGCTTTGGGATTCACGCAATCTGCAAGGTGGATATAATAGCGGAGTGAATCTTAAAGGCTGTTATTGGGGCTTAAAAAGTCTCAATATTGCTTAGCTTTGTGTCAATAGGTGCATTTTCCATTTTAGTAATTCTTAAACAAATCTTGGTGGCGTCCTATCCTACGCAAATACAATTCTTTGTCATCTCGCTTATAGACTATGACTAAATCCCCATAAATGTGGCATTCTCTAAAGCCTTGATATTCGCCCCACAAGTTATGGTCTTTTAAACTTTGTGGCAAAATATCTTGTGTT
>JBNMJF010000139.1:0-5611 GCA_050873665.1 Helicobacteraceae bacterium | reverse complement strand
TCAAGCGTATTTGCGATAAATGGATTTAGTTTGCCGATAAATCCCACGCAGACGCCGTTTTTGATGATTTTAGCAATGCTTCCAAATAAATCGCCTTTAATCGCCTCCCTCTCCGTATTTTCTAGTGAAAATCCGCCCAAAATATCGCTGATTTTTGATGCAAAACTATAAAAATCCCACTCTTTGCCCTTTGGTGCGGGATATTTTGCCTCTACTTCGCAGAGATTCGCCACAAAAGCTAGACTTTGGGATTCGGCGCGATTTGCGTTATAAATGCTACCGATTTCAAAAAGCGCGACTTTTTCGTAGCCCAAATTTTCGTTGCGCTTTATGGAGTCAAGCAGTGCGGGTATTAGCGAAGTGCGGAGCGTATTTAGCTCATTTGTGATAGGATTTAGCAAATCCAAATTTTCCGCCACCACAGGCAGTTTGTAGGACTCCAAAATCTTGCGCTCATAAAACACATAGTGCATAGTCTCAAAAAAGCCCAGCGCAATCGCCTTTTTGGCGATTTCGCGCTTAAATTTATAAAATCTATAATCCTCATTGATATTCGCGCTCTGTGGGAGAATCTGCGCCTTTGATTCGACTAAATCTATACCCCTTAAGCGCAAAATCTCTTCTGCAATATCTTGCACTGAGCTTATATCGTGGCGATAAAGCGGTGGAATCGCGCTTAATTGGCTATCATCACTAGCTGAGTGGATTGTGAAATTCATCTTTTTTAGAATCGTTGTGATTTCCTCATTTTTCAGCGGATTGCCGATAATCGCGCTAATTTCATCGAATCGAAAGTCGATTCGCCTTTGCGGATAGTCGCGCATGATTTGTTGCGATGATGAATAAATGGTGCTTTGGGACATTTTGCCAAGCATTTGGGCGACAAAATCAATGCCGTCCTCCAAAAGTGGCGAACTACCGCGCTTTGAGAGATATGCGATAGGCGAATCGCTTTTGATATTTTTCTCAAAAATCTGCGTGGCGATTATGTGTGGTGGGATAAAACTCGCTTCAAACACCACTAGCCTTGAATTTTCATCGGCGTTTGTGGCGTCATCAATGCCGATTCGCGCTAACTTTTTATCGCCGAAAAATACCGATTCAATGCCCGTTTCATCGCTTTTAATAGTTAGCGTAATTTTTTCATCGCTATCCACAAATTTATCAAACGCATAAGCATTCATCAAAACGCCCGTCATATAGGTGCTAAAGGCGATGATATTACGCAAAGCGTCCTTTTGCAGGTTGTCATTTAGTGCGAGATTGAATCGCAACTCCGTGCTATTGCGTAAATCCTTGATTTGGGCGACTTTGTAGCAAAGAGAGGCGTTTAGATTATTATCGTGCTGAATCTGTAGGATTCGCCCGATGCCGGGGGCGATTTCGTTGTTTTTGGCTTTTTCTTTGGTGGCTTTTAGATTAAGATTCAAAGCCACGCTTAAATCCATAGCCACGCCCATTAAGCTAAAGCAATCCCCGCGATTAGGCGTAATGCTGATTTCAAAAACGCTATCATTAAAAAGCGGATATTCGCGCAGCTCTTTGCCCAAAGCTAATTCCCCGATACTATCATCTAACACAAAAATGCCTTCTTCAATCTTTGGCAGTCCAAGCTCGGTGGTGGAGCAAATCATACCATTTGATTCAACCCCGCGCAAGTCGCCTTTTTTGATTGTTAGTTTTTCTAGCTTTGTGCCGATTGTGGCGACTGGGACAAATTGATTTCTATCGACATTTTTCGCGCCACACACGATTTGCAAAACTTCGCTGCCAATATCCACCTTGCAAACGCTTAGCTTATCGGCGTTTTCATGTTTGCGTTTCTCGATGACTTTGCCTACTACTACGCCCTTTGGCACTGCAAAATCGCACATTGATTCGACTTCTAAGCCTATGTCGTTAAGCGTTTTGTAAAGCACTTCGTTGCTAAGTGCCGAAATGTCGATGATTTTTGATAATAAATTTCTGCTAAATTTCATTAAAACTGCTCCAATAATCTTAAATCTGTCTCATAAAAGCTACGCAAATCATTCACGCCATATAAAAGCATTGCAAATCGCTCCACGCCAAGCCCAAAGGCATATCCGCTGACATTTTCTAAATTCACAGCTTTGAAAACATTTTGATTTACCACGCCACAGCCCAAAACTTCCAAAAAGCCCGTGCCTTTGCAAACCCGACAGCTTGAATCTTTGCCTTTGCAAAAAATACAGCTTATATCCACTTCCGCGCTTGGCTCTGTAAATGGAAAGAAACTCGCGCGGAATCGCACCTTTATATCATCGCCAAAAATGTAGCGCAAAAAATCCTCTAAGATAAATTTTAGATTCGCAAAGCTGATTTTATCGCCATTATCCACCACAAGCCCTTCGACTTGATGAAACATAGGCGAGTGCGTCATATCATAATCGCGTCTAAACACGCTCCCGGGGGAAATAATCTTTAGCGGAAAATTGCCCTTAGATTCAAGCAATCGCTCCAGTGAGCGAATCTGCACGGGCGAAGTGTGTGTGCGAAGTAAATGCCCATCTTTAAAATAAAAAGTATCTTGCATATCCCGCGCAGGGTGGAATTTAGGGAGATTTAACGCCTCAAAATTATGAAAATCATCTTCGACTAATGGACCATTTGAAATGCTAAAATTCGCACCCACAAAGTAATCAATAATCTTATCAAACGCCTCATTGATTGGGTGAGAATGCCCTTGCACCGCATTTGGGCTAAAAAGCGAAGTGTCAATTTTTTCGCGCTTTAGTTGCGCCTCTAGCAAATCGCGTGAAATCTTTTGCTTTGTCAAATCAAGCGCGGATTCAACGCGCTCTCTAGCGACATTTAGCGATTTTGCAAAATCCTTTTTTTGCTCATTTGGCACACTTTTTAAGCGACTAAATTCCTCTGTGAGTTTGCCTTTTTTGCCTAAAATCCCCACGCGAATCGCTTCTAACTCGCTCAAATCCTTAGCGTTTTCTATCTGCGCTAACGCGCTTTCAATCCACTCCACGAAAAATCCTTAAATCAAAAAATCAAAAAGCGCATTGTATTAAAAATTTGGTTAAATTTAGTTAAATGATATTTGGGAGTTGCGAAAGTTTAGGATTCGTAGCGGATTCCACGCATAAGCGCGTGGAATCAAAGATTAAAATTTCTTTTTATCGGCGTCTTTTAGAATATCACTTGCGATATTGCTAACTTTAGAGCTAATTTGCGATGAATTATTCGCAATTTTGACATTTTCTTTTGTTACGCCTTCTAACTCGCCGATGACTTCGTTAATCTGCGTTACGCCACTTGTTTGCTCTTTAATCGATTCGCCCATATCGTTAATGCTTTGCGATAAGATATTGATATTTGCTTCGATTTCACCCAAACTTTTTTGTGTGCGTTCAGCTAGTTTGCGCACTTCATCGGCGACAACGGCGAATCCGCGTCCGTGTTCCCCAGCTCGTGCCGCTTCAATGGCTGCGTTAAGTGCTAGTAGATTCGTTTGGTCGGCAATGTCGCGGATAATGCCAATGACATTTTTAATATCCTCACTTTGCGCAATCACTTCCCCAGCGCGTGAGCTTACGCCTTGCATTGCGGCGGTGATTTCTTTAATATTTGATGCGGTTTGCTCTAGTGAAGTGGCTTGAGAATTTGTTAGATTCGTTAGATTTTGCACTTCTTTTGATAATAGATTCGCCTCATCGGACAATGAATGCGCAAAAGCAGATGAAGTTTTTAACATTTTGCGGATTTCCTCGCCCAATGTGTTTGTAACGGTTTCTACTTTGCCGTGCGCATCTTTTACCTCTGTGCTAAAGTCTAAATTCGTATAGCTGTCAAACACGCGGTTGATTTCATCTAAGTCATTGCCCACTTGTGTGGCGAGTAAGTCTATCAACTCATTTACCGAATCGCGCAAAGTGTTTAGCTGTGGATTGCTACCGCTAAGAGTAATTTTCTTATCAGTGTAGCCTTTTTTACAATGCTCAATTACGCCCAAAGATTCTTTTACAAGTGCGGCATCAACATCTAGCGAATTTTTGGTTTTGTCAATATTTTCGTTGATTGCCAAGCCCATTTTGCCAAGCTCATCGTGAGCGACAATTTGAAGTGGCTCAGGCAGAGTTTTGCTTTGGTGATTGATATATTTAAAGAAACCAAAAAGCGTATTAGAGATTTTGTGGATTCGCTTAGAAATCGCAAAATTGATATAAAAATAGCTAATCACAATGATTGCCAAAATATCAAAAATAGTAGAAATCAAAATAACCATTTGCAAATGTTTTAGCGGTGCTTGAATGCTGCTATCTGGCGCAAATACGCCGATACTCCAATATTTTCCCGCCCCGGGGAATATCTCAAAGCTATTTATAGCGACTTTGCCATATTCTCCTGCGGAGTTGTGATAGTTATATGCGCCACTGCCATTGCTTTTATGCACCTGCATTAGATTTTGCGCGGTGCTAGATGGGTTAAATTCCGTTAGTGCTTTGCCACGCGTTTCTGGCGACATACTATTGATTACCATTTTGCCATTCATTAGCAAAAATCGCTTATCGTTTTCATAAACTTGCAATGACGAACTTGATAGTCGCTTTTCTAAATTATCCAAGCTAACAGATAGCGCAATCACCGCTACGATTTGCTTTTGCGGATTGATGATAGGCAATGCCATATTAAAGGCATAATGCCTTTGCCCATTGATATTCATATATCTTGGCTCATCGACTTCCACTTTTCCACTTTTTAGCGCGTTTTGCAATGCTGTGATTTGGGATAAAATATTATTATTCACCGCAAAGGTTTTTGTGCCACTTTTGGTATTATTTTCCACGCCAATGGCAAGTTGCCCATTTGGCAAATAATAACTAGCTGGTGTGTTTGTAGCTAAATTAGAAAATCGCTGATTTACAACCAAAAAGCCAAAATTCGTATATTCATTCGCCGTCATCGCCTCTACAATGCGCGTGATAATACCCATATCCGTAATCGTGCGCCCATCACGGATAGAAGTCTCTGCAATGTTATGAGCGACTTTTAGCGATGATAAAGCCGCCTCATTTTCGATTAACACGAAATTCTTATACCGCGTTGCCGTATTTGTCAGCGTAGTGTCCGCCTCTTTGTTTAGCGTATTTTTTACCGCTGTATTGATAATCAACGCTAACGCCACGATAATCACAAACACAATACTTGCGAATACAAACACAATTTTGTGTGCGATAGAAAGATTTTTGTAATAATCCATCATAATGCTACCCTCTATATTTGGAATTTTGGAATTTAAAATCCGCATTTTATCTAAAAAATGGGATATTTTTCATAAAAGTTTAAATTTTCATTGAATCTTATATAAAAATCAAATGAAAACCAAGCGAATCTCTAGCAAATATGATTCCACACGCGAATCAACAAAATGGCATTTTTTAAGATTGAATCGATACAATCCTAAGCACATTTTTAATTTTAAGGAGAAGTAATGAAAAAAAGCATTGTATTTTTTGAAGCAAAGGGCGGTAGCGATAAAGGACCTGATGGGTATCGCAAGGACACTATGCCTATGGTGAATGCACTTAAGGCGAAAGGCTGGAATGCGGAGGTAATCTTTTTTACCGATGATATTTTG
>JBNMJF010000138.1:0-5616 GCA_050873665.1 Helicobacteraceae bacterium | reverse complement strand
GTAGGAATCATTGATTTAAAATCACGGCGCAAAAAACAGCTATCCATAGACGCAAGGCACTCCATTACGCTAGATGGCGATAAGATAATCCGCACTGGACACAGCTACTTTAGCGTAAGCAGTGGCACAAACTTTGCAAAGCAATATATCGGTGGCGACAATAAATATTTCCTTTACAAGATGGATGGGGGCTTAAGCGAGATTAGCAAAGCGGAATTTTTGGAGCTAAACAAAGGCGAAGAGTGGTAATTAAGATGAAAAGATTTATGTGGATTTTTGCGCTGTGTGTGGGTTTTGGCGTGGCTTATGGTGCGGAGAGTGCGCTTGATACAAAGATTATCAATCTAATTGGCGAGGCGGATTATAGTCGCAATAAGAGCTTTATCGCTAAGATTTTCACGCCCACAAGCAACTTTTATCAAAGTGGCAATTTAGATATTTATCGCGTGATTTCGGTTTTGCAAAATAATGGGCTTTTAAAGCTGAAATTTTCCGCACCACAGGAATTTAGCGCGGTTTTTGTCGCGCAAACTACGCCTATCATTTTGCTTAAGACAATCAACCAAAGCCTATCGACTATGGGCTATTCGTATTGGATTCCATCGGAGGCTGTGTATGAAAATGACATTACAAAGATTCGCATTTCGCTTACGACTGAACATATCATCGACCC
This sequence comes from Helicobacteraceae bacterium, assembly GCA_050873665.1. Taxonomy (GTDB): domain Bacteria; phylum Campylobacterota; class Campylobacteria; order Campylobacterales; family Helicobacteraceae; genus NHYM01. Next base: position 4,943 of record JBNMJF010000138.1, on the reverse strand, counting down.
TATAATCCTAATAAATGAGCTTAGCAAAAATGGCTTTGTCGTGGCAAATATCAATCGCAATAAGCAAAATGAGTGGGAATACAGCCTTAGCCTTGCAAATTCAAAGATTCCAAACTCTACTTTTGTGGCAAAGGGCAATAATTTAAATATTTATGAAGTTAGTGGGCAGTATTGGCTTGAAGTGGGCGGTTTGGGGCGACTTGAAGTGCAAAGTATAAATAATAAAAATTTCAATCCCAAAGTCGTATTTTTTGATAAAAATCTAAATGTCTTAGAGATTCAAGAGCTTAGCCGTGGGCAGAAATTTGACATTAGCATTGTGGATAATACGAAGTTTATCAAAATTAGCGATTCAATCCTAAATAGCAATATAAAAGCTGGGCTAAATGTAAGGCTAAAATAGGGGCGATTCGCAGATTCGCGCCCAAAATAGGGCGAATCTAAATTTATAAAAATTCACGCAAAAAAAGGGGAAAATAAAAAATGTTTGATGAAATCGAGTTTGAGAAAATCAAAAGATTGCCCAAATATGTCTTTGCCGCAATCAATGAGATAAAGCTAAAAATGCGCCAAGATGGCGAAGATGTGATTGATTTTAGTATGGGAAATCCCGATGGCGCGACACCGCAACATATTATCGACAAACTTTGCGAGGCAACCACAAAGCCCAAAAATCACGGATATTCCGTAAGTAAGGGCATTTATAAATTGCGCCTTGCGATGAGCGATTGGTATAAGCGCAAATATGATATAGATTTAGACCCTGACAAAGAAGTTTGCGCGACTATGGGTAGCAAAGAAGGCTATGTGCATCTTAGTCAAGCAATCGCAAATGCGGGAGATAATGCTATCGTTTGCTCTCCTGCGTATCCCATTCATTACTATGCTTTTATCCTAAATGGCGCAAATGTCATCAATCTCCCGCTAAAGTGGGATAATGAAATGCTTTTGGATTATGATGCGTTTTTTAGCGATTTGCAAAATCTACTCCATAACGCCTATCCAAAGCCCAAATTTTTGGTGGTGAATTTTCCGCATAATCCCACAACGGTGGTGGTTAATAAGGATTTTTATGAAAGGCTTGTGAAGGTTGCCAAAAAAGAGCGATTTTATATCATTAGCGATATTGCTTATGCGGAGCTTTGCTTTGGGGATTTTAGGACGCCATCGATTTTTGAAGCAAAGGGCGCAAAAGATGTCGCAGTGGAGACTTACACGCTATCAAAAAGCTATAATATGGCTGGGTGGCGCGTGGGATTCGTAGTGGGAAATCCAAAAATGATTGAGGCATTGCAAAAAATCAAATCGTGGTTAGATTACGGCATTTATACGCCTATGCAGATTGCCGCCACAATCGCGCTAAATGAAGACCAATCTTGCGTAGAGGAAATCAAGCAAAAATACGAAAAACGCGCCGAAGTGCTGATGAATAGTTTTAATAACGCTGGGTGGGATATTTCAATGCCAAAGGCGACTATGTTTATTTGGGCGAAGATTCCAAAGCAATTTGCGCATTTGGGGAGTTTGGAGTTTTGTAAAAAAGCTCTGCAGGAAGCAAAAGTCGCCTTTAGCCCGGGCATTGGTTTTGGCGATTCGGGTGAAGGATTCGTGCGAATCGCACTTATTGAGAATGAAAAGCGGATTCGCCAAGCCGCTAAAAATCTTAAAAAAATGGCGAATCTATAAAAATTTAAAGGCAACTCTGTGAAAACAATCAATATTGGCATAATCGGTTTAGGAACGGTCGGCAGTGCGGTGGTAGAGCTACTTTTAGCAAACAAAGATGTCATAAGTGCGCGTGCTGGGGCAAATATCGTCATCAAAAAAGGCGTGGCAAAGGACATTAGCAAGTTAAAATCCCAAATCCCGCTTAGCCAAAATATCGATGATATTTTAGATGATGATGAGATTAGCGTGGTTATCGAGCTTATGGGCGGGGTGAAACAGGCTTACGAAGTCGCCAAAAAGGCTCTGCAAAAAGGCAAGGCGTTTATCACCGCAAATAAGGCGATGCTCGCATATCATCGCTATGATTTGATGAGTGTGGCAAATGAACCTACCATTTGCTTTGAAGCGAGTGTGGCAGGTGGGATTCCTATCATAAAGGCTTTGCGCGATGGTTTGAGCGCGAATCATATCCTAAATATTCGTGGGATTTTGAATGGCACTTGTAATTACATTTTGACAAAAATGGCGAGTGAGGGCGTAAGCTTTGAATCTGCACTAAAAGAAGCGCAGGATTTGGGCTACGCAGAGGCGAATCCTAGCTTGGATATTGATGGATTCGATGCAGCGCATAAGCTAGTGATTTTAAGCTCCATTGCTTTTGGCATCGACACAAAACCTGAAAATATCCTAATTGAGGGGATTTCAGGCATTTCGCAAGATGATATATTTTTTGCTAAAGAGTTTGGCTACACCATAAAGCTACTTGCACTAGCCAAAAGGGTAGGGGAGGAAGTAGAGATTCGCGTGCATTTGGCGATGATTGATAGCGATGAGATGATTAGCAAGGTAAATGGCGTGATGAATGGCATTAGCGTCATCGGCGATAGGGTAGGGGAGACTATGTATTATGGCGCAGGTGCTGGAGGAAATGCGACTGCAAGTGCTGTGGTGGGCGATTTGATAGAAATCGCACGAAGCAAAAGTTCGCCTATGCTTGGGTTTAAAACGCCCTTAGAGCGTGGGCTAAAGCTAAAAGACATTGATAGCATTGAGAGCAGATACTATTTGCGCCTAAAAGTTGTCGATAAGGCGGGGACTTTGGCGCAAATCACTAAGGCGTTAGGAGAGCATAATATTTCAATCAAAATGCTAATTCAACGCGAATCTGAGGACAAAAAAGAGGCTATTTTGTTGCTATCTACGCACAAAAGCATTGAGTGCGATATGCAAAAGGCAATCGATGCGCTATGTGGGCTAGAAGTGGTAACGCAAAAGCCATTTATGATACGAATCGAAGAGGATTAGGCTATTTTAGCTAGATTCAAAGCAAAATCGGCGCAGAGTTTAAAGGAAACCAAAATGCAAAGCCCATCTTTTTTGCAAAAAGTGGCATTAAAATACGCTCACAATGCGATGAATGTCGCGCTTATGCGAAATTTTATCTTTCACTTTCGCCCTGAAATAATCACGCCAAATCCCGCGCACAAAGCCACTATGCTCTACATTCACATTCCTTTTTGCCACACGCTTTGCCCGTATTGCAGTTTTCACAAATATATTTATGAAAAAAGCGTGGCGGAGGCGTATTTTAAGGCATTGCGACTTGAGATAGAGAGCGTGAAAGCACGAGGATTCGACTTTGAGACTATCGTAGTGGGCGGTGGCACGACACTTATCAATGAAGGTGAGTTGCTAAAGACGCTGGAGCTTTGCAAAAAGCTATTTTCTGTCAAAGAAATCTCGTGTGAGAGCGACCCAAATCACATTGAGCCAAGCAAACTCGCGCTATTTAGGGGGATTATCACGCGCCTAAGTTGTGGAGTGCAAAGCTTTGATGATGATATTTTGCGTAAAATCGGGCGATTTAGCAAGTTTGGCGCAAGTAGTGAGCTAATAGACAAGCTAAGCAAGGCAAATGGGATTTTGCCGATTTTAAGCATTGATTTGATTTTTAACTTCCCCACACAAAGCGAATCACAGTTGCGAAATGACTTAAAAGTCGCCAAAAATATCGCGCCACAGCAGATTACCACATATCCATTGATGAAATCTCCGCTAACGCGCGAAAATATCGCAAATGTGCTAGGCACTAGCGCAGTAGATAACGAATATGCCTTTTATCGCATAATCTGCGAGGAATTTAAGGGCTATGAGCGCAATAATGCGTGGTCGTTTTCGGCACAAAAAGGCGAATCTAGTGGCAAATCAAGCAAATCTAGCCTTAAATCCCATAAAACCGCCGCAGATTCGGCGAATCTCCACGCCACCAAAAGCGTCCTAAATGACGAATATGTAAGCTATCACAATCAATATTTAGGCGTGGGTAGCGGGGCGTTTAGCTTTATGGAGGGGCGACTTTTTGTCAATGCCTTTAATCTCAAAGATTATGTATCGCGCGTTCCTAGCGGTGGTGGCGCGAATATTGCAAGTGCGAGTTTCAATCGCCGTGATATTTTGCGCTATATGTTTCTAACGCAGCTTTTTTCGGGCGCGGTGGATATTGCGCGGTTTAATAGGGCGCATAATTGCAGTGCGGGAAAAGATTTGTTTGTAGAGCTAAATGGACTACGCCTTGCAAAGGCTATTGTGCAAGAAAATGGCACGATAAAATGCACGGATTTTGGGCGATATGTCGCGCTTGTGGCGATGAAAGATTTTTACGCGGGAATGGATATGGTTCGCGCCGTATTCCGCGATGACGCAAAATGTAGCGGAAAAGAAGTGGTAAAAATAATGAGCGAGATTTAGGCAATTTGTGTCTTTGGTATGTGATTTCGCACTTGTAAGAATTTTTGGGATTTCGCAGACTCCAAGTCTAGTCTCAATCCCAAAAATTCTTACAAATACAAAAGCCACACCGCCATTACTTCGATTGTGATTCGCGTTGCGAATCAGCTACGAATCAAGCGCGAATCTGCCCCACGCCGTCATACTGAGGGCTTTAGCCCAAAGTATCCATTTTGGTGACTTATGGCTTCAAGGGTGATTTACTCACTTTAAGTAAATATGTGGTTTATTGATTTGCTCTTGGGTCATTGATTCGCTTATAATTTAGATTCGTGTGATTTGGATACTTCGCGCTGTCGCGCTCAGTATGACGAGTGGTTTTGTTTTTTTATTTTTGGGATTGCCACGAATCGCTACACAATTCTCACAATGACGGCGTGGGGGCGAATCTATAAAATATGCGAATCTCACAAATAATGCCCCTCTTGAAATCTTAAAATATTGCGTCCTTCGTCATCGAGTTTGTAATCCTCATCAAATTGCTTTTT
>JBNMJF010000137.1:0-5619 GCA_050873665.1 Helicobacteraceae bacterium | reverse complement strand
TTTGAGTGGAGAGTCGTTTGGTAGGGTAAGTCGTGGGTTTTTCAATTTGTCTTTAGATAAGCATTTCGCAGATTTAGTGAATCGCCACAAGGCACGGACACCAAGTCCGCTATCCTTGTGTCGATTCACTAAAAACTACGAAAGCCATACCGAAAATCCTTCCGTTGCGATTCGTTGCCACGAATCGATTAAACAATCAAATCAAAAATCCTTATTAAAGTTTTTGCTTCGTTTTGCTTTTGCAAAAAGTAGAATCTCTCTTAACTCCCTAGACAACCTACCAAGCAACAACCACGCTATATCGGCATATCGATATTTGCGTCATTATCTAGCATTTTTGTAGGGTTTTGCTCGGATTGCTCAAAAAATTCTTTATTGCTAAAGCGCGTGTATTTGGGGTGCATAATGATTTTGATTGTCTTTAACTCGCCGTTGCGGTGTTTGCCGATGATTAGCTCCACTTCCTCGCTCTCACCCTGCACTATTAAGGGCTCTTTGAAATCCTTGCCGTTTTTTCTCGCTTCTTCCATTCGCTTTTTTTGGTCGCGAATCTCATAGATTTGCCCACGATAGAGAAATAGCACTATGTCTGCGTCCTGCTCGATTGCGCCTGATTCGCGCAAATCGCTAAGCATAGGACGCCTATCCTCGCGAGATTCGAGCATACGATTTAGCTGACTAAGCGCAATAATAGCAATATTAAGCTCTCTAGCGAGATTTTTAAGCCCACGCGAGATTTCGGCGATTTCCAAATGCCTATCTTTATTACCGATTCCACTCATAATCTGCAAATAATCAATTACTACAAGTTCTAAATCTGGGTTTTTTATCATCAAACGACGAATTTTAGATTTTAAGGCGGAAATATTTAGATTTGCACCATCTTCGATAAATAGCTTCCACCCATTTACAATTCTATCTAATGCCATTTGTATATATTGCAATTCATTGTCATTCAACTGCGCTGTAATTAGCTTTTGTAGCGGTGTATTTGTTTCCATAGCAAGGATTCTCAACATTAGTTGCACATCACTCATTTCAAGGCTAATAAAAGCCACGGGTTTGCCACTTTTTAGTGTAGGGATAATCGCATTTAGCGCAAACGCCGTTTTGCCCATACCCGGACGCGCAGCAATAACTATAAGTTCGCCCTTTTTAAAGCCGTTTGTTGTAAAATCTAATTCTTTGAATCCTGTGATTGCACCTTGTATTTTATTGCCCGACTCTTTAATATCTTTAATATATGTAGCTGTCGCGTGTCCTATTGTATATGTGTCTTTAAAGTCGCTCATACTGCTTTTGCTTTCTAATTTAAAGACTTCTTTTTCAATATTATCGATAATTTCAGCCGAACTCATCGTATTATCTTGGCTTTTTTCTTGGATAGAAACCGCCAAAGTGTGGAGTTTGCGCTTTAGTGAGAGATTGCGAATTTCAGCTATGTAGCCTTTGGTATCCACGATTGCCGAAGTGGCGGCGATTTCAAGGAAATTTGCCTTAAAATTCTCAAAATCCTTGCCTTTTTTGCCACAGCGCGAAATGATATAATTATCATCAAGTGGCAAATCCGCCTTGTAAAGCTCACTCATAATGGCAAAAACCGCGCCATTTTGCTCGTAGCTAAAGTCCTTAGGGCTTAACTCGCTCTCAATGTCGCCAAAAACATTGGGATTATAAAGGATTGTCGCCAAAAGTGCGCGTTCAAAGGACAAACTATCTATTCGCTCCATTGTGATTCCAAGTCAAATATTACGCGCAAAATTATGCGAATTGCGTGAATCTGCCACGAATCGCCACCAAATCCCGCAAAATTACGCCTTATAATTTTTAATGGATTTTTCCAAAATCTCTTGTGCTTTTGCTTTGCCTTCAAAATTCTTTAGCTTTACCCATTTGTTTGGCTCAAGCATCTTGTAAGTCTCAAAGAAATTTTTAATGCGCGATAAAGTTAGCTCACTTAAATCGCTGTAATCGCTTATGTTGCTGTAACTTGGGTCGATTTTATCCAGTGGCAACGCCAAAAGTTTTTCGTCCATTCCGCTCTCATCTTCCATAATCAAAACGCCGATAATGCGACATTTGATAACGCTACCAGCTTGAAGCGGATATTGATTTAGCACCAAAATATCCATGGGGTCGCCATCATCAGCCAAAGTCTGCGGGATAAAGCCGTAGTTTGCGGGATAATAAACCGCGCTATACATTACTCTATCCACCATAATCGCGCCTGTGTCCTTATCCACTTCGTATTTCACGCTCGAGCCGTAAGGGATTTCAATCACCGCATTGACAAAATCTTTGCCACCATAAGTTAGTTTGCTTAAGTCCATTTTTTCTCCTTTTAATTTAAATTTAATGCGATTCGCAGGGGCGAATCGGCTTTTGGATTTGCGCTAGATTTAGCTTAGATTCGACTTATATTCGTGCGAATCTTATGCGAATCTAGCCCGAATCTGCCACGAATCTAATGCAAATCAAGCGCGAATCTATAAATCACGCCACGAATCTAGCTCTTTCGTTTTATAAAAGCCTCCATTTCTGCGACAATCTCTTCAATCCCTCTTTCGCCGTTGATTTTTTGCAAAATATTTAGGCTACCATAGAATTTCTGTATCGCACTCAAAGGCTCTAAATACACGCGCATACGATTTTTAAACACTTCCGCATTATCATCGCTCCCACGCGCCCTGCCAATCACTCTATCAAACGCAACCGATTCGCTTACCACCACTTCGATGACGCTAACTAGCTCAATCTCGCTTTGCGCCTTTAGCACTCTATCTAACGCCTCCATTTGCTCCACAGAGCGCGGATAGCCATCAATTAGGATAATATCTTTGGGCGAATTTTTCAGCGCATTTACAATCGTATCAACGACAATCTCAAGCGGGACAAGGTTGCCTTTGGAAGTGTATTTATCAATCGTTTTGCCTAGCTCCGTTTCCTTTGCCACTTCCTCGCGCAACAAATCGCCTGTGGAATAATGTTTGATTGTATCGCTATTATTTTGTGCGATGATTTGCGCATCTGTTGTTTTGCCACTGCCGGGCGCACCGATAATCAAAAATAGTTTTTTCATTTTTGCCTCCTTATTTTGATTTTTGCACCTTAATGCCTAGCTCTTTTAACTGCTCGTCAGTTACAACGCTAGGCGCACTTGTGAGCGGACAAATCGCCTTTTGCGTTTTTGGGAATGCGATGACATCGCGGATACTAGGCTGTTTTGTAAGCAACATTATAAGCCTATCAAAGCCAATCGCAATGCCTCCGTGCGGTGGCGCACCATATTGCAAGGCTTCGAGCAAAAAGCCAAATTTCTGCTTTGCTTCACTCTCATCAATGCCTAAAATCTCAAAGACTTTTTGCTGAATCTCATTTCGGTGAATCCTAATGCTACCACCGCCTAACTCAAAGCCATTTAGCACCACATCATAGGCGCGTGAAGTCATTTGCAATGGGTCGCCCTGCTCCAAGCCCTTTGGCATTGTAAAAGGGTGATGAAGCGCATAATATCGCCCATCGCTAAACTCAAACATTGGGAAATCCACCACCCAAAGGAAATTTAGCTCATCTTTATTGATAAGATTCATAATCTCCCCGCATTTTAGGCGCAATCGCCCCATATAATCAAGCACGACATTTGCCTCTCCCGCGCCAAAAAATACCAAATCGCCCTCTTTTAAATCAAGCGCGTTTTTAAAGGCTTCTCTGCGAGACTTAGCTACAAATTTAATAAGCGGTCCTTTTATGTCTAAATCGCCGTTGTCGCCTTTTCGCACTTGGATATAAGCCAAACCTTTCGCGCCAAATTTGCGGACAAAGTCCTCCATTTCTTCTAACATTTTGCGTGTGAAAACGCTATCGCCGTTTGGGATTTTTAGTGCTTTGAAGCGATTTTTTTTCAAATCAGCTGCGATATTTTTAAAAATATCATTGGTTGAATCTGTGAAAAACTCGCCGACATCGCAAAGTGGAAGCGCAAATCGCATATCAGGCTTATCACTGCCATATTTTTCCATCGCCTCTGCAAAGTTCATTCGCGGGAATGGCGTTTGAATCTTATGCCCACACGCGCCAAAAATATCGCTTAGCAACTTTTCAGCCACGCCGATTACGGCATTTTCATCGCAAAAACTCATCTCAATGTCAATCTGCGTGAATTCTGGCTGTCTATCGGCGCGTAAATCCTCATCGCGGAAGCATTTTGCGATTTGAAAATATCTATCAAATCCGCTCATCATTAGTAATTGTTTGAAAAGCTGTGGGCTTTGCGGGAGCGCGAAAAATTCGCCATTATAGATTCGGCTAGGCACTAGAAAATCTCTCGCGCCCTCTGGCGTAGCTTTGGTTAAAATAGGCGTTTCCACTTCTAAAAAGCCCATAGATTCAAGGCTTGTGCGGGTTTTAATGGCGACTTTAGAGCGCAGTGCGAAAGTATCATAATTTTTTTTAGAGCGCAAATCCAAATAGCGATATTTTAGCTTTAGCTCCTCAGCCGTATTTTCCGCGCCTATTTCGATGGGTGGCGTTTTGCTTTTATTTTCAATCACCAAATTTTCCACCGCCACTTCGATTTTGCCTGTTTTTAGCTTGGGATTTTCTAATCCCTCCCCACGAGCGCGGACTTTTCCGCTAACGCTTAGCACAAACTCATCGCGGATACTTCCTGCCTCTGCGTAGGCACTAGATTGCGGGTCGAAAACTAATTGCACGATTCCGCTAAAATCCCTCAAATCAATAAATATAATGCCTCCGTGGTCGCGGTATGTGTTGCACCACCCGCATAAGCGCACTTCTTTGCCTATATCGCGTTCGCTAACTTCACTACATAAATGTGTCCGCATATTTTTACCTTCTTAAAATTAAATTTTTGCGCCTACACTTGGACGCCTAAAGCTTTTCTAAGCTCAAATTCTAACTCTACTGGCTTTAGCTTTGTCAAAAACGCATCGGCTTTAAGCGATTTTGCCAAAGAAATATTTGATTCGCTACTCATCGAAGTATTGACAATCACGGGCAAATGCTTGTATTCATCGCTTTCTTTGATGCGCTTTAGCACTTCAAAGCCAGATACCACAGGCATTTCTAAGTCCGTAATCACCGCGCCGATTGCTTTTATGTCTTTTTCGTTGTGTAAATAGTCTAATAATTCCTTGCCATTGGGGAATGAATAGTAATTTAGCCCTAATTTTTCTAACAACACTTGCATTGATTTTGTGATAGGCTTTGAATCTTCAGCCAAAAGTATGATTTTATCGCTGTCGATTTTGGTAAGCGTCTGCATATCAAGGCTTTCTTGGTCTTTTACCATTGGGAAAATTTCGCCTAACATTTTTTCCACATCTAAAATCTGCACGATTTTGCCATCGTCAAATTTCGTTGTCGCCACGACTTTGCCGTCTTTTTGGAATCCATACTCGCTTCCTGTAACGACTTCGTCCCAATTTCGCTGAATGATTCGCCTAACAGAATAGATTCGCAATCCCACGGTGTAGCCACTAAAATCGCAAATGATGATTAGATATTGATTTGAATCCACCGCGCAATCGTGCAAATCCTTTAGCGTGTCCTTTGGGTCGTAATATAGCCACCTGCGCAAATCAAGCAAAGGGATAGATT
>JBNMJF010000136.1:0-5659 GCA_050873665.1 Helicobacteraceae bacterium | reverse complement strand
GTGTTGCGCGATTACCTCACGGACTTATTCCCGATTTTAGAGCTTGGCACAAGTGCGAAAATGCTTTCAATCGTGCCTATGCTAAATGGCGGGGCGATGTTTGAGACAGGGGCTGGAGGAAGTGCGCCTAAGCAAGTCGAGCAGCTCGTGGAGGAAAACCACTTGCGCTGGGATAGCTTGGGCGAGTTTCTCGCACTTCAAGCAAGTCTAGAATTTTACGCACAGCGCAATAGCAACGCAAAGGCAAAAGTCCTAGCAGACGCCCTAGATAGCGCGATAGGACAATGGCTAGATAACAACAAAGCCCCATCACGCAAAGTCGGCGAGGACGACAACCGCACAAGCCATTTTTATTTGGCAATGTATTTTGCAAGGGCTTTGGCAGACCAAAGCGCGGATTCACAAATTTCCACCTTTTTTGGCGCGGTGGCAAGTGAGCTCGAATCAAATGCAGAATCTATCCGCGCAGAATTTAACGGCGCACAAGGTAAAAAAGTAGATTTAGGCGGCTACTATAAGCTAGATGATGAGAAATGCAACGGCATAATGCGCCCAAGCAAGGCGTTTAACGCGATAATCGAAAAAATCGCTAAAAAATAAAAAAATTCGTCTTTGGGTGCATTTTGCAGAGATTTGGGGATTTTCGAGTGTTCGCAGACCATTAGTCTAGCCTCACACTCAAAAATCCACAAAAACTCCACAACCTCCACCGCAAATACTAGAATTTGTTCGTAAGGCAATGCAGAATCGTGGCAAGCAAAAAAATAAAAACTTGTCATACTGAGCGAAACGCAGTGTAGCGAAGTATCCAAATCTAGCGAATCTAAAATAATAATGAATCAATGTTCCAAAAGTGAATCAAAATAATCTCGCTTGATATATTGGAGTCTGTGGGGTTAGGGGGATTCTACTTTTTGCAAAAGCAAAACGAAACAAAAACTTTTGCAAGGATTCGCACTTCGTGCGGATTTATTTTATTTTTTGGATACTTCGCCTTTTCCAAAGGCTCAGTATGACGGCGTGGGATAAATTCCGTCATTGCAAGAATTGGCGTTAGCCGATTCGTGGCAATCTAAACAAAATAAAAAAATGGATTGCTTCAGCGATTCGTTGAATCGCCTCGCAATGACAAGAATTGTAGATTCGCATTTGATTCGTAGCCGATTCGTGCGATGAATCGCATACTAAAGACACAAATTGTCCCACTAAAATTCATCAAAAATCACAGGAATATCTGGGAGATGTTTTTCGTATGCTGAATCTAAGTGTGAGTTTCCCACACCAAATAGCAATTTTGCCTCTTTATCAATCAAATCATTTCTCAAGTATGTAACCTCTACTTGCAAACACCAAAATATCCCTTTACCATAATACACTGCTGTGCAATTAAAATGTGTGTGAATCGGCGTGTAATATTCTCTTAGTTTTTCCAAAACCGCCAATCGCCTTTGGCTTAATTTCTCATCATTCGGATTGCAGTTATGAAACTCAAACAGCACTTGCGGAAAATACTTTGCCATTTCGCCCAAATCCACTTGCTCCAAAATCTCCCATTCGCAGTCCTCAATATCGCATTGTAGCACATTACAGGCATTTTGCGACAAATTATTTTCCGCGATGATTCGCGCAAAGGCAATCGTATCCGCGTTATCCTTTGCGCCGACAAATTTCTTATGAAATGTGATATTTTGGTGATTGTAGGGGGCTTTGGCGATACTCGCATCATATTGCAAAACTTTATAGCCGAAATTTGCCATATCCAAATCCCACGGCGAGTAGGGCGAAACGCCTAGCGATAGGGCAAAAGGTGGATTGCTAAAATCTATGGAATTTTTATTATCTATCTCTTGGGGGGGGGGGGAATCGTGTTTGGATTCGCTAATCTTCGCAGTGCGTAGCAAGTCAATCTTTGGATTTATCATCACATATCCGCCGTCATTTGCGCCACCCACGCGCACTAGATTGCCCACACGCACGGGACGAGTGGCATTTAGGTAGCGTTGCATTATTTTAAAGTTATTGCAAATATTGATTCTATCGCTAATTTTTAGGTAAAACGATAGCAAATTCTTATCCTTGCTTACTAAATCCAAGTCGCGCATAATAGTATAAGCATAACGGGTGATTGTTTCCGCATTTATATACCTTACTTCGTTGCGCAATTTTTCAATTTCCTTGCGAATCCGCTTTAGCGGACGAAAGGCATTTTTAAGCCTTTGAGCCAAAGTTGCCATTATTTCTCCTTATCATCGAAAATTTCAAAGCCGAAATTCTATCATAAAATCTCATAGCTTTCCACATACTCTTTGATTCGCGCCAATATGCGTGAATCTATGTGGATTTTTAAGCTTAAAATGCTTAGGGGCAAATCGCATTGTTGCAGTTTGACAAAGTCCTTGCGCGTTACGAGTAGCGAAGTCGCGCCCGTGCGCCTAAACTCCGCGCGTAATGCCTCCAAATCAAACACTGCGTGGTCGCGCAATAAAATTTTGCCGATGACGCCTTTGGGTAAAAATTCATCAAGCCTTGCGGGATTTGCGATAGCGGTGAGTAGTAGCATTCGTGCTGATGCGTTTTCTACGCCCACTTCGCGCGTGTAATCTACGCCTTCTTTTAGCATTAAGTCGCCTTTGGCAAATGGATTTTCGCGGTAGATTCCGCTAGGCAGTGGGAGTTTGAAAAATGGCTCTAATTTTGGTGATAAAACAATGCTTAATTTTTTGAAATTAAAGCGAAAGCCATCATCTAAAAATATGACTTTTGCGCCAATCTTTTGTGCCTCCAAAATCCCTGCAACGCGGTCTTTACTGACTATCACACTTGCATTTTTAAGCGTAAGTGCGATTAAATATGCTTCATCGCCACTTTGCTCCTGCGATGCGCAGATTTCACCATTTTTTGAGACTATGATTAGCCCTTTGCTTTTGCGCTTGTAGCCTCGTGAGATAACAGCGACATTGTCAAAATCTTTGGCGATTTCGCATAAAAAGGGAGTTTTTCCACTGCCTCCCACGATGAGATTCCCCACAGAAATTATAGGAATTTTGAAGTCATAATATTTCGCACATTTACGCCGTAAAGTCGCTACTATTAGATAAAATAGCGATATTGGGAGCAAAATAAAGCTAAGGCAAATATGCAATAAATTTGGCTTATAAAAATATCTATCAATAAAACGCATTTTTTTCCTTAAAAATTAGTGAAAAATGGATATGAATCGCATTTAGATTCGCGCCAAAAATAGCTATGAATTTGGGGCGAATCTAATCACATAAATTTCAAAAACCTTATAATTTTAGCACTTTTGGCAATTCTGTCTTAAATTTATTGCGCTTAACTTTTTTGCAAATATATTTGACAAAGTCATCTTTAAAGCCCGATTCGACAATCTCTTTGGGGCTTAAGCCCTTTTGAATTAGCTTTAAAACTTTATCGATTTGCTCATAAGTGTAGCCCAAATCGCCCTCATCGCTTTGCCCCGCAAACAAGTCAGCAGAGGGCTTTTTGGCTGTTATATAGCTTGGAATCGCAATGCTTTTGGCAAGTGTGAAAATCTCGCCCTTAAATAAATCGCCAATGGGGTTTATCGCACACGCCAAATCGCCAAAAATCGTGCCGTATCCTAGCATTAGCTCACTTTTATTGCTACAACCCACCACCAGCGCGTTATGCGCGACACTTTTATCATACAAAATCGCCATTCGCATCCTAGCGCAGAGATTGCCGATACGCAAGAGATTATTCGTGGTGTTGTGGAGCGAAAGTAGCTCGATATAGGCTTTTTGCAAGGGCGCAATGTCAATCACTTCGTAATACAGCCCAATGCTTCGCGCGAAATTTATCGCGTCCTGCGTGTTTTGCGGATTTGAGCTAAATGAGGGCATAATAAAAGCAATCACCTTTTCTCCAAAGACTTCAGCGCACATTTTCGCCACCACCGCGCTATCAATGCCACCGCTTAAGCCAAGCACAACCTTGCGAAAACCGCGCTTTTTGGTTTCCTTGCGTAAAAAATCTTTTATTTTTTCAATCTTTTTTAGCATAATTCCCCCTTAAAAAATAAAATTTTGCATTATAGCGAAAAAATGATTATTTATGGGATTTAAGATTCTAGTCTCGCTGGTGGATTAGAGTCTAGGGAGTTAAGAGATTCTACTTTTGGCAAAAGCAAAACGAAGCAAAAACTTTTGATAGGTTTTTATTTTAGTTTCAAGCGATTCGCGCGGAAGTAGCTTTAGGCAAGTTCGTGGGTTTTCAAGCACGAAACTGCGAAATAAGACTTGGAGTCTATTGAGCAGTTGAATGCGCTTAAATCCCGCGAAATTGTCAAAGATACAATCGCGCATTATTTAAATTTTATGTTTTTTATTCGCCCTTCCTCTAACTGCACCACCTTATCGGCAAGTTCAATCGTGCTTGGGCGGTGGGCGATTATGATGATGATTTTATTTTCCCTAACCGCGCCAATTGCCTCTTTGATGAGATTTTCGGTGTTTATGTCAAGTGCGCTTGTAACCTCATCTAAAATCAAAATCTCTGGATTGCGGTATAATGCCCTTGCGATGGCGATTCGCTGTCGCTGTCCGCCACTAAGATTGCTACCAAACTCATCTAAAATACTATGAATCCCATTTGGCATAGCCTTCACAAAATCCCACATTTGCGCGTCCCTCAAAGCCGATTCCACACGCGCTTCATCGATTTCCTGCCCATAAGCGACATTTTTGGCGATTGTGTCATTAAAAATAAAGATTCGTTGCGTAACGATTGCGATATTTTCGCAAAGCGATTGTTGCGTGTAATCATTGATATTTTTGCCATCAATGGTGATTTCTCCCGCGCTACATTGATAAAGGCGGAGGAGCAGATTTACCAAAGTGCTTTTTCCTGCGCCACTTTTGCCGACAAGCGCGGTGATTTCATTGCGCTTAAAATCTAGCGTAACGCCGTTAATCGCGTCAATATCGCCGTATTTAAAACTCGCATTTTTTAGCTCGATTCGCTGTATTGGCGTTTTTAGCGTAATTGTGCCATCGGTGATTTCTGGCTCTCGCTCTAAGATTTGGCTAATCCTATCATTTGCCACCACTGCGCTCTGCATTCCGCCCCACATATTGACAAGCCGTTTGATAGGCGTCCAAAGCATAAAAAGCGCGGTTGCAAAGCTACCAAATTCCTCCATTGTGAGAGTGCCTTTGTTGATTTGCGTTATGGCGACATATAGCACCACACCTAGCGCGATTGCGCCTAAAATCTCCATTAGTGGCGTGGTAAGCTGTCCGTATTTGGTGGATTTCATACCGATTTTAAAAAGCTCCAAATTTTTTGCTTCAAAAATATCTGCCTCCATTTTTTCACCATTACTTGCCTTTATCATTTCTACATTATTAAAGATTTCCACGAGTTTCGCGCTAATATCCGCGCCTTTTTGCATAGAAGTATGGAGATATTTTTTGATTTTTCTAAACACCATATTTAGCGGGATTATGGCAAGTGGCAAGATGACAAGCCCAAAAAACGCCAAAAGCGGATTTTGGTAGATGACAACCGCCACAAGCCCGATGATTGTGATGACTTCGCGCACAAATTCAGGGATATAGTTGCTAACCGCCGTGCGAATCGCCCCCACATCGCCAACGGTGCGAGATATTAGCTCTCC
>JBNMJF010000135.1:0-5668 GCA_050873665.1 Helicobacteraceae bacterium | reverse complement strand
GGGGCTTCGCAGACACCAAGTCTAGTCTCAGCCCCAAAAATCCCAAAAAACTACGAAAGCCAAACCGAAAATCCTTCCGTTGTAGATTCGTTGCACGAATCTAGTAAAAATCAATCCGCACGAAGTGCGAATCCAATCAAAAGTTTTTGCTACTTTTGGCTTTCGCCAAAAGTAGAATCCCCTTTTTTTATAGATTCGGCATTAGATTCGCAGTCGATTCGTGCAACGAATCGCAACGGAAGAAATTGCGGTGGAGGTTTTGTATTTGTAAGAATTTTTGGGCGTGAGACTAGACTTGGTGTCTGCGAAGCCCCAAAAATCCCAAAATCTGCGAAATGCAATTCTAAAGACGAATTGCCAAACCCAAGACACAAATTGCCCACCATTACACTAACGCCTTATTCGCTATATCTTTTCTCATTTTTGCGCCTTTAAAGCTCACTCCCTGTGCCAAATTATACGCATTTTTTTGTGCCTCTTTTAGATTATCGCCAATCCCCACAGCTACCAGCACACGCCCACCTGTGGCAAAAAGCGCGTTTTTATCATTGCCATTCCCCGCGCTAACCCCCGCAAAAGAGATATGATTTTGCAAATTGCTCGTGCAATTTATGCCATTTTCGATAGTGATTTTTTGCGCATTTGAGGCACTATATGGATAATTTTCACTTGCGATTACCACGCCCACGCAATGTTTTGGCAAAATCTCTATCTTAAATCCAGCCAATTTCTGCTCCACTGCCGCCTCCAAAATATCTAGCAAAGGCGTTTTTAGCAAGGGCAAAATCACCTCGCATTCAGGGTCGCCAAAGCGGACATTAAATTCAAGCACGAATGGTTCGCCATTTGCCACCATAATCCCGCAAAATAGCACCCCGCAAAACTCCGCGCCCTCGCGCTTCATCGCATCTAGCGTGGGCTTAATAATGCGCGATTTGATTTTTGCCAAAAGTTGCGCGTTGCATTGTGGCGTGGGCGAATACGCACCCATACCGCCCGTATTTGGTCCCAAATCATCATCTAAAAGTCGCTTGTGGTCTTGTGCGGTAGGCAAAATCACAAAGTCATTACCATCGCAAATCGCAAATACGCTTAGCTCAAAGCCCTCTAAAAATTCCTCGATTACGATATTTTTCCCCGCCTCGCCGAATCGCTCTCCGCTAATCATACTGCGGACAATCTGCTTTGCTTCAGGCTTTGAATCCACGATAACCACGCCTTTTCCGCCACATAAGCCGTCCGCCTTGATTACGATTTTATCAAACGCGCATTCATCGATAAAGCCAAAAAGCTCATCTCTATCGCCACTAGCGATGAATCGCGCTGTGGGAATATGATATTTGCTAAGCAGATTTTTCATAAAAATCTTTGAGCCTTCTAACTGCGCGGCTTTTTTGCTAGGCGCAAAAACGCGGATTTTTGCCTCACGCAACGCATCGCTTAGCCCTTCAATCAAAGGTTGCTCAGGTCCAATCACCACGAGATTCACCGCCCTACTCACGCAAAAAGCAACGATTTCTTTATTGCCTTTTGCGTGGATATTTTCGCCGATTTTCCCACTTGCGCCATTGCCGTCCGCAAAGTAGATTTTGCTAACACGACTATCATTTTTTAAACTTAGGGCTATGCTATACTCACGCGCACCGCTACCAACGATTAAGATTTTCAATTTCTTGCCTTATTAAAGTAGATTTACCCAAGTGAGCGTTACTTAAAAATGTCTCACAGCCCCTAAAGGATACTCAAAGACAAGACTCTAAGCATTTGCGTAGGCGACAAATCCTAAGAACGCACCGCGCCTTCAAACAGAAACACCGACACATGCAAACGACTACGCGAATCTAAATTTATATTTCATCGGGCTTGTCATTTTTTTTGTATAAGAAACCCGCTTCACTCAGGCAAAGGAATTATAGATAAAAAAATCTTTGAAATTGCTAAGAAAACTAAATTTTGTGTGAAAAATTTTAGATTCGCAAAAATCGGCTCGAATCTATATTAAGATTCGCACGATTCGCCAAATCTCATCGATTCGCCATAAAGATTCAACCGATTCGCGCCAAAGATTTGCCAAAATCTTTTTAAAATTTATACGCATAGCCTAAGTTAATATAATTAGATGCCCACTTTGTTGCGCTATATAGATTTACATTATTTGAGCCATATCTAAATGTTAAATATAACTGATGATGAATGTCTATATAGTAGTGCAATCCCACACTAAATTCATAATTTGCCCCACCAAAAAAACCACTTGCATCGTAAGTAACCTCAGCATTTCCGCTAGAAATCCTTGTGCCACCATCAAATATGCCATAGACATTAAATCCAAGTGGTGCGAAATGCACCCCTAGCGTATGACTATCGATATTTAAAAAATCCCATATAAATTGTGGTGCTAAACCTATCAAAATGCTATGATTGTTATCACTATATGAGTAGTTCAAGTGTCCTGCTAATCTCACTCCCAAATGAAAGTAGGGCTTATCATAGAAATACCATTGATATCCACCGATTACTCCTATGTCCCAGCTCGGGGCGAATCCAAACTCAGCCCCCACATATCCGCCCTCTTTTGTCTCTAGTGGAATATGCCACTCCTCACTATGCGCACTTACAAATAATAGCACAGATATAAGCACCGCGCCAAAAGATTTATAAATCATATTTAAAAAATTTCTCATAATCTATCCTTTCCCCCTTAAAATTTATATGAATAACCAAAGAAAATTTGAGCACTGCCCTTATCCATTTCTAATGCGACTTTACTTTGTAATTCATCTTTTACGCCGTCAATGTAACGGGAAAAACTTATCATCAATTGATGCTGATAAGTCATAAATAGTTGATGATGGACATTTAGATAGTAGTGCAAACCAAAGCTGATTGTATAATAAGTCGCATAGTGTTCTTGTTTGTTTTTGGAGTGATAATACCAAGGGGGGTTGCCACCATTTACATATACCATTTCACTATCAAGGGTGCTGTTATCAATAAATACAAGTCCCATAAATCCTATCGGAGAGAAATGCACCCCTAGCGTATGGCTACCTCTATCTAAAAAGTCCCATAAGAATTGTGCCTCCGCTCCGTAATATATATAGTGCATATTGTTAATAGTAATGGTTTCCTTATTAGTATCTAAGTTAGGGGTATCGGTATCATAGTTTTCTTCAATATCCTTTGTTTTTAATTTTTGATATGAATATCCCACATATCCATTAACGCGCAATCCTAAATTAAAATGTGGCTTATTATAAAAATACCATTGATACCCACCAATAATATATATGGGAATCACTGCGCTAACCACTGAAGGCTGGTATATGTGCTCATAATTCCAATAGCGATTAGTAGAGATACTAGTGGCGTGTTCATTTCGCAGAATGTTTATACCTATGTGGGTTTGCCCACCTATGAATCCACCCGTTTTTGGGTTACTCGATGGAGCTAGTGTGAGATAGTCGCTAGGACTTTTATCGCTTTGCGAAGTTGATTGTGAAGTGGATTGCTTGGAGTTTGTCGAATCTGTCGCTTTTAGATTAGAATGCTTAGATTTTTTGGATTTGGGCTTGGCGTTCCCCCCCCCCCCCCATTTTGGGCGGATTTAGCCTTTGTGGTTTGTGTGGATTTGCTAGTATTGCTATCATCTGCATAAGTCGCACTAAACGCAAAACAAATCACCACAAAAACCGCACCTAAAATCTTAACTAGATTCGTAGTCGTTAATGTCGCCATTTGAAGTCCTTTCATAGATAAAATTTATTTTTGCCAAAAAGCAAAGGCGCAATTATAACAAAAAATCATAGATTTGTGAAAATTTTGCAAAGATTTTATGAAAATTACGCATAGATTCGCGCCGAATCTAAATCTTTTGTCGCACGAAGCTAAATTTTGGCACTTTTAGGGGCATTTTAAAGGCATTCACATTTCCGCTGTGAATCTCGCTTAATTCCCGTCCGTCCTCTAAAATGATTTTATCAAAGCGGACAAAATATTTTTCCACCCCTTTTTCATTTTCGCTCCAAATCGCGCCGATTGCGCTTTCCCCAAGTGTGATTTTTGCCCCAAGTGGCGCGACTAGCTCTTTTACTTCGCCTACGCGAATCGTATGCTTACATAGCGCAAATTCGCCATTTTCTAACACTTCGGCATTGACTTGATAGCTACCCTCGCTAATGGCGGTTTTAAAATTTTGCGTATCCAATCGCTCAAAAGGACGGCGAATCAAATATCCATCGCTAAAACCGCGATTTTTAAGGGTGCTTAGCTCGGATTCATAAAGCTCTGCGCGGGATTCGCCCTTGTAAAAATCATCAATTATCATTCTATAAGTCCGCGCTGTGATTGCCGCATAGTAGGGCGATTTCGTGCGTCCCTCGATTTTTAGTGCGCTAATTACGCCAGATTTTAAAATCTCGCCCAAATGTGCGGATAAATTCAAATCCTTTGCATTAAAGATATGCGTCCCAAATTCGCTTTGCTCAAGTCTCATCATCACGCCATTATCGGGGTTTCGCGCGTAAAATTCGTCCTCATCAAATGCCACTAATTTATCGCTGTCTTTGTCGCGCACAAAATATTCATAGTCGAATCGGCAGTCATTCGCACAACTACCGCGATTTGGGACGCGTCCATTTTGAAGCGCAGATATGAGACAACGCCCAGAAAACGCAAAGCACATACTGCCGTGGCAAAAAATCTCAATCTCTAGCTGTGGGATTTGCGCCTTAATCTCGCATATATCCTTTAGGCTAATCTCACGCGCCGCGACAATACGCTTTGTGCCCATATCAAAAAACACCTGCGCGTCAAGCACATTTAGGACATTTGCTTGGGTGGAGATATGAAGCGGAATATTTGGCGCGATTTCTTTGCAAAGGCGCATAACGCCCATTGTCGCCACGATAAAGGCATCGGGGTTTAAATCGCGCATTTTGGCGATATGATTGCGCAAGGATTTGATTTGTGAGTTAAAAGGGAAGCCGTTAATCGTTACATAGAATTTTTTGCCGTGATTGTGTGCGTAGGCAACGCCATCTGCAAAAGATTCGGGGTTAAAATCTTTTCCCGCGCGATTTCGCAATGAAAAATGGCTAACGCCACCATAAAGTGCGTCTGCGCCGTAGGTGGTGGCGATTTTTAGTTTTTCTAAATTTCCCGCGGGGGATAAAAGTTCGACTTTGCTTATTGTCATAAAATGTCAGCTGTTGCGTTATTTGCGATAAAATCGCTATTTTGGTTTTTAGATTCGCCTTTTTCTTTTCGCAAAAAGGGCTGCACCTCCAGCCTCCGCTCCCCCCAAATGTTTAAATTGTGTCCCCAAAAAGCAGCCGCTTTTTCGCTTTTAGGGGGAGTGCCTCGCTTTTCCGATTCTAGCAAAAAATCGGCGGACGCACTACTGCGTCCTTGAATCCGATTTTTTGCACCACGAATCGGGCGAGATTCGGTTGTATTATTTTTTTGGATTGCTTCGATTCGGCGAATCGCCGAATCTCGCAATGACGAGGTAGAGGGGGATTCTACTTTTTGCAAAAGCAAAAAGTAGCAAAAACTTTTAAGTGGATACTTCGGCGACTTTGTCGCCTCAGTATGACGAGTGGGGCAAAGATTCGCACTTCGTGCTGATTTATTTTTATTGTGGATTGCTTCGGCGAATCTATGATTC